>JACDQO010000276.1 GCA_015657605.1 Limnohabitans sp.
GACGCCGCCCTGCTGGCCGAGCCCAGGCCACACAAGACAAGATTGCGGGACCCGCCCCAAAACTGACCACCAACGTCGGCCACTTCACCACCCGCCAAAACGTTCAGTTCAACTGGATTCCCCTGTCCAAATCGGCCGACGTGATGGACCTCTTGGCCAGCGTGAACCTGCACGGCATCCAGACCAGCGGCAACTGCATTCGCAACACCACCACCGACGAGTTGGCCGGGGTGGCGGTGGACGAGGTGGTCGACTCCCGGCCCTATGCCGAACTGATCCGCCAGTGGAGCACGCTGCACCCCGAGTTCGCCTTTTTGCCGCGCAAGTTCAAGATCGCCATCACTGGGGCAGCGGAAGACCGCGCCGCCATTGGCTGGCACGATGTGGGCCTGCAGATGGTCAAAAATCCGGCGGGCGAAGTGGGCTTCAAGGTGCAAGTGGGCGGCGGCATGGGCCGCACACCCTCGGTCGGCTCGGTCATTCGCGAGTTCCTGCCCTGGAACCAGATCATGAATTACCTCGAAGCCGTGATCCGCGTCTATAACCGCTGGGGCCGCCGCGACAACATTTACAAGGCACGGATCAAGATCTTGGTGAGGGCCGAAGGACAGCGCTACTTTGACGAGGTCGAAGCCGAGTACCAAGACATCTTGGTCAAGGACGGCGGCCTGCACACCATCCCGCAAGCCGAATTCGACCGCGTGGCCGCCTGTTTTGCAGCACCCCAGATCCATTTACCCACAGCCACAGCCGATGCGGTCGCCCAAGCCGAAGCTGACATCGCCATCGAAGCAGCCAAGACGCCCGCATTTGCACGCTGGCTGACGCAAAACGTCAAGGCGCACCAGAACCCCGCTTTGCGTGCCGTGTCCCTGTCCTTCAAGCGTCCGGGGCAAGCCCCGGGCGACGCTAGCGCTGATCAACTGGACGCTGCTGCCGCTTTGGTGGCCAAGTACTCCTCTGGCGAAGCGCGCGTCACGCACAGCCAAAACCTGGTGCTGCCTTGGGTACGCCTGGACCAGCTGCATGCGCTTTGGCTCGAAGCCAAATCCCTCGGCCTGGCCCAACCCAACATCGGTTTGCTGACCGACATGATCGCCTGCCCCGGCGGCGACTACTGCGCACTGGCCAATGCCCGTTCCTTGCCCTTGGCCGCCGCCATCACCGAGCGTTACCAAGACCTGGACGAATTGCACGACCTGGGGCACATCGACTTCCACATCAGCGGCTGCATCAACTCCTGTGGTCACCACCACTCAGGCCACATCGGCATTTTGGGTGTGGACAAAGACGGCAAGGAGTGGTACCAGGTCACGCTGGGCGGCTCGGACGGCAAAGCGCTCTCAGGCCCCACCACGCCCGGCAAAGTGGTGGGCCCCTCGTTTTCGTCGGTTGAAGTACCCGATGTGATCGAAGCGGTGCTCGACACCTACAAAGCGCTTCGCCAGCCCACCCAAGACCGCCACGAATACTTCATCGAAACCCTGCGCCGCGTGGGGCAAGACCCTTTCAAGGCGGCGGCCCATTTGGCACGCCACCCTTCTGTGGAAACCACTGCCTGAAGCCCCCTTGTAGGAGCCCATCCTGTGGGCGATTTTGTGAAACCTTCGCCCACAGGGTGTGCTCCTACCCAAGAAAAACGACCATGAAAATCATTTCTGCCCAAGAACACCGGACCGTCGAATCGCCCACGGTCATCACGTGCCAACGACGTGGATCCGCGCACCCTCGACCTGAGCGGTGTGATCCGCATTGACCTGCAGTTCCCCAAATTCACCGACGGCCGCGCCTACAGCCAAGCCTTCTTGTTGCGCCGCCGCCTGGGCTTTGCGGGCGAACTGCGTGCCACAGGCGACGTGCTGATCGACCAATTGGTGCAAATGCAGCGCACTGGTTTTGATGTGGCCGTGCTGCGCGAGGGCGTGGACGCCTCGGCGGCGCAACGCCAGTTCGAACGCTTTGCGGGCTTTTACCAAGGCTCGGCGGTCAGCACCCACCCCCCGTTTGCGACAACCCCCTGATGCTTCGCCCACGGGGTGGGCTCCTACAAAAGAAAACGCCATGACCGCCAGCCATTTTTCCCCTCGCAACGCCCCGGCCAAAGCCAGGGACTTGCACGCCCAAGCCAGCCCGGACTTTGCCGCCAAACTGGCCGAGACCCAGGCCCTGCTGCGCCGCGCTGCGGCAGAGTTCACCCCCGTCACCCAAGCCTCCAGCCTGGGCGCTGAGGACGTGGTCATCACCCACCTCATCAACAGCTTGCAACTGGACATTCCGGTCTTTGTTTTGGAAACCGGTGCACTGCACACCGAAACTTTGGCTTTGCTGGAGCGCACCCAGGCCCATTCGCGTGCGCCCATCGTGGTGTATCGCCCGGTGCAAGCGTCGGTGATCCAGTTCGTGCGCGAGCAAGGCCAAGACGCGATGTACCAAAGCATCGCGCTGCGCAAAGCCTGCTGCGGCGTGCGCAAGATGGAGCCGCTGTCCCGCGCACTCCAAGATCAGAAGGCTTGGATCACCGGACTGCGCCAAGAGCAATCCGCGGCCCGCGCCGAGGTGCCTTTGCTGGACGAGAGTGAAGTGGTCACCAAGACCTTGTACAAGTTCAACCCCCTGGCCCGCTGGACCTGGGGCGATGTGTGGCACTACATCGCCACGAACCACGTGGACTACAACCCGCTGCACGACCAGTTTTTTCCAAGCATCGGCTGCGCCCCCTGCACCCGCGCCATCAGCTTGGGCGAGGAGTTCCGCGCCGGGCGCTGGTGGTGGGAGGACGAGGCGGCCAAGGAGTGTGGCTTGCACGTCAAAGGTTGATGGGTGTGATGTGTGACGGGCTCGGGGGCACAGTGGGCTCCTCAGAAGGCGCTTCGCGCCAGACATCGTCACCCCCTGCACCCCGATCCCACCACACATCACTTCGACCGAATTTGGATATGCCTGGGCACCCCTTGCCCTGATTGAGATGAGAAAAAAAGCATGAACGCCATGACACAAACCGAGTTGCACACCCTGAGCAACAGCCACCTGGATGCGTTGGAAGAAGAAACCATCTTCATCCTGCGCGAAGTCGCGCGC
>JACDQO010000034.1 GCA_015657605.1 Limnohabitans sp.
TTCAGGCTCGGGCCGACGCCAAAAGGCGAAGAACTTGCCGAGCTGACCGCATCCGCAACGATCTGCTGGCCCAAGGCATCGTGCTCAAAGATTCGGCCGCTGGCACCACCTGGGAGGCGGCTCAGTGAGCCCAGCAACGTCTACCGTGACGCCAGTGACGCCTGCTTATTGGGCCGAGGCCTGTGCGCACCTGGCCAAAAAAGACCGGGTCATGAAAAAGCTGATCCCCCAGTTTGGTGAGACCATTCTGGAGACACGCGGCGATGCGTTTGTGACCTTGGCCCGTTCCATTGTGGGCCAACAAATTTCAGTCAAGGCCGCCCAAACCGTCTGGGACCGCTTTTCCTTGTTGACCAAACGCCTGACCCCTGCTGCTGTGCTCAAGCTCAAAGTGGACGACATGCGGGCCGCTGGCCTGTCTGTGCGCAAGGTGGAGTACTGGTCGATCTGGCGGTGCACTTCAGCTCTGGCTCGGTGCACGTCAAGGCGTGGCAAGACATGGACGACGAGGCCATCATTGAGGAATTGGTGGCCATTCGGGGCATTGGCCGCTGGACGGCCGAGATGTTCCTGATCTTTCATTTGTTGCGCCCCAACGTGCTGCCACTTGACGATGTGGGCCTGATCAACGGCATCAGCCGGAACTATTTTTCAGGTGAGCCCGTGAGTCGCAGCGACGCCCGTGAGGTGGCCCAAGCCTGGAGCCCCTACGCCACCGTGGCGACTTGGTATATTTGGCGCTCGCTGGACCCGGTTCCGGTGGCGTATTGAGGGCTGGACAAAGCGTCCACCCGGCTTAGAACAGAGGAGTCCAACTTGGCCAAAAAATCATTTCTCGACTTTGAGCAACCCGTTGCCGAACTCGAAGCCAAGATCGAAGAATTGCGTTATGTGCAAACCGAGTCGGCGGTGGACATCACCCTTGAGATCGAGCAGCTGAGCAAAAAAAGCCAGCAATTGACCAAAGACATTTACAGCGACCTGACCCCTTGGCAGGTCACCAAAATCTCACGCCACCCCGAGCGCCCCTACACGCTGGACTACATCAACGGCATCTTCACCGACTTTGTCGAGATGCATGGCGACCGCCACTTTGCCGACGATTTGTCCATTGTGGGCGGCTTGGCCCGTTTCAATGGCCAAGCCTGCATGGTGCTGGGCCAACAAAAGGGGCGCGACACCAAAGAGCGCACGCTGCGCAACTTTGGCATGAGCAAGCCCGAGGGCTACCGCAAGGCACTGCGCCTCATGAAAACGGCCGAAAAATTCAAGCTCCCGGTCTTCACCTTTGTGGACACGCCCGGCGCCTACCCTGGCATTGACGCCGAAGAGCGCGGCCAGTCCGAAGCCATTGGCCGCAATATTTTTGAGATGGCGCAGCTCGAAGTGCCGATCATCACCACCATCATTGGCGAAGGTGGCTCGGGCGGCGCTTTGGCCATTTCGGTGGCCGACCAGGTCTTGATGCTGCAGTACTCGGTCTACTCGGTCATCAGCCCTGAAGGCTGTGCCTCCATCTTGTGGAAGACCAGCGAAAAGGCCGAAGTGGCTGCCGACGCGTTGGGCATCACAGCGCACCGCCTCAAGGCCTTGGGCTTGGTCGACAAAATTGTCAATGAACCCGTGGGCGGTGCCCACCGCGATACCGAGCAAATGGTGGCCTTTCTCAAGCGGGCCTTGGGTGATGCATGGCGTCAACTGGCCGACCTCAAGCCCAAAGAGTTGCTGGAGCGCCGCTACGAGCGCCTGAACAGCTACGGCCGCTTCACAGACACCAAAGCCGGTAAGTAAGCGCGCGTCTCAGCCCAGCTCAGTTGCCTCAGTCATGACGGCACACCCACCACCATCCCCCGAACACGCCCTGGCTGATTTCAGTCCGGGCCTTCCTTTTGCTGTGGCCCTGAGCGGCGGGGCCGACTCTGTGGCCATGTTGTTGGCCTGTACCAAGCGCTGGCCAGGGCAGGTTAGGGCGGTGCACATTCACCATGGTTTGCAACCGGCCGCCGATGATTTCGAATCGCATTGCCGATCGGTCTGCGCGCAGTTGGGTGTGCCGCTGGCCGTTCGCCATGTGCAAGCGGGCAAGGCCCCGGGCCAAAGCCCTGAAGACGCTGCCCGCCAAGCCCGTTACCAGGCGCTCTCGGAAGCCGTTCACACCGAATGGCCCGAGGTGCGTGATCTGGTGTTGGCCCAGCACGCCGACGACCAAGTTGAAACCCTGCTCATCGCTTTGTCGCGTGGGGCTGGCTTGCCCGGTTTGGCCAGCATGCCTTCCCACTGGCAGCGGCAGGGGCTGAACTGGCACCGCCCTTGGCTGGGTGTTCCCGGTGCCACGTTGCGGGAGTGTTTGCGCAGCCAAGGCCAGGCCTGGATCGAAGACCCCAGCAACAACGACCAAAAGTTCACCCGCAACCGCATCCGCACCCAAGTCATACCCGCCTTGGCCGATGCCTTGCCCGCTTTTCGGGAGACCTTTGCGCGCAGCGCAGCCCATGCGGCGCAGGCACAAGAAGTTTTGAACGAAGTGGCCGCGCAAGACTTGTCCCTGATTGGTGTACCCCCGCGCATTCAGGCGGTGCAGCAGCTCAGCCGTGCCCGCCAGGCGCTGGTGTTGCGCCATTGGTTGCGACAACACCATGCCACCACGCCCAGCACGGTGCAGTTGAACGAACTGCTGGGTCAAATCGAAGCCTGCACCACCCGAGGCCATCGCCTGCACCTGAAAGTGGGGCAAGGCTTTATCGAGCGAGCCGGGGAGCACTTGGATTGGCACAGGGCCTGACCACGCGCGAACGGCGCAAAACCAGTTCCTACGGGCCAACATCGGACGTGGGCATGGGTCAAGAAACTGTCAGGCCGGTGGGTACAATCTAGGGTTTTTCCGGGTTCGGTGTTCAGCAGTTTTGCCTTGATCACTCGGTTTCTTTTTTTCTTCTGCATTACACATGGCTTTGATCGTTCACAAATACGGCGGCACTTCGATGGGCTCGACCGAGCGCATCCGCAATGTCGCCAAGCGCGTGGCCAAATGGGCGCGCGCTGGCCACCAGATCGTGGTGGTGCCCAGCGCCATGAGCGGTGAGACCAACCGCCTCTTGGGTTTGGCCAAAGAGCTTGCACCCGCCAAGCCCGACGCCACTTACAGCCGCGAACTCGACATGCTCGCCTCGACCGGCGAGCAGGCCTCCTCGGCCCTGTTGGCCATTGCGCTGCAATCCGAAGGCCAGCCCTCGGTCAGCTACGCCGGTTGGCAAGTGGCCATCAAACCAATGACGCTTTCACCAAAGCCCGCATCCAGTCGATCGACGACCAAAAAGTCATGGCCGATTTGAATGCCGGCAAGGTGGTCATCATCACCGGCTTTCAAGGTGTGGACGACAACGGCAACATCACCACGCTGGGCCGAGGCGGCTCAGACACCTCGGCCGTGGCGGTTGCTGCGGCGCTCAAAGCCGATGAGTGCCTCATCTACACTGACGTGGACGGCGTCTACACCACCGACCCTCGCGTGGTGCCCGAAGCGCGTCGTCTGAACACCGTGAGCTTTGAAGAGATGCTGGAGATGGCGTCTCTGGGCTCCAAGGTCTTGCAAATCCGCTCGGTCGAATTTGCGGGCAAATACAAAGTGCCCATGCGTGTGCTCTCGAGCTTCACGCCTTGGGACATCGACATCAACGAAGAAGCCGCATCCGGCACCCTGATCACTTTTGAGGAAGACGAACAAATGGAACAAGCCGTCGTATCCGGCATCGCATTCAACCGCGACGAAGCCAAAATTTCTGTGGTGGGCGTGCCCGACAAGCCGGGCATCGCTTACCAAATCTTGGGTGCAGTGGCCGATGCGAACATCGAAGTGGACGTGATCATCCAGAACCTGAGCAAAGACGGCAAAACCGACTTCAGCTTCACCGTGCACCGCAACGACTTTGCCAAGACCATTGACCTGCTCAAGGAAAAAGTCTTGCCCGCGCTGGGCGCTGCTGAAGTGTTGGGCGACGCCAAGATCTGCAAAGTGTCGATCGTCGGCATCGGCATGCGCAGCCACGTGGGCGTGGCCAGCAAGATGTTCCGCAGCCTGAGCGAA
>JACDQO010000277.1 GCA_015657605.1 Limnohabitans sp.
CAAGCTACGCAGGCCGCATCACGCGCCACTCGCACGTCTTGCTCATGCGCACGCTGTCCAAGTTTGGCTTGGCCGGGGTGCGTCTGGGCTACATGATCGGCCCCAAGGCTTTGTTGGCCGAGGTCGACAAGGTGCGCCCGCCTTACAACATCAGCGTGCTCAACACCGAGTGCGCCCTGTTTGCGCTGGAGCACACCGAGGTGTTTGCAGCGCAAGCCAAAGACCTGCGCGAGCAGCGCACCCGTTTGCTGAAAGAACTGGCCGCCATGCCTGGTGTGACCCCCTTCCCGAGCGAAGCCAACATGATCCTGGCCCGCGTGCCCGATGCGGCCAAAACCTTTGACGGCCTGAAGGCCCACGGCGTGCTGATCAAGAACATTTCTAAAATGCACCCATTGCTGGCCAACTGCTTGCGCCTGACGGTGGGCACCGCCGCAGAAAACGACCAACTCATCGCCGCTTTGAAAGCCTCCTTATGAACCGCACCGCTGCCGTCACCCGCAAGACCGCCGAGACGAACATCCGCGTCGCCATCAACCTGGACGGCACGGGCCAAGCCAAGCTGGCTTCGGGCATCGGTTTTCTGGACCACATGCTGGACCAGATCGCCCGCCATGGTTTGATCGATCTGGACATCGCGTGCGATGGCGACCTGCACATCGACGGCCACCACACGGTGGAAGACATCGGCATCACCCTGGGCCAGGCGTTCGCGCAAGCCATTGGCGACAAAAAAGGCATTCGCCGTTATGGCCACGCCTATGTGCCGCTGGATGAAGCTTTGAGCCGGGTGGTGGTGGACTTTTCGGGTCGCCCCGGTCTGCACATGGATGTGAACTTCACTTCCGGCTCTCTGGGCACGCTCGACACGCAATTGGTTTACGAATTTTTCCAAGGCTTTGTGAACCACGCGCTGTGCACGTTGCACATCGACAACCTCAAAGGCGTGAACGCGCACCACCAGTGCGAAACCATCTTCAAGGCCTTCGCCCGCGCTGTGCGTGCTGCGCTCGAACTTGATCCCCGCTCGGCGGGTGTGATCCCTTCCACCAAAGGCAGCCTCTGACATGAGCGTCAACCGCGTCGCCGTCGTGGACTACGGCATGGGCAACCTGCGCAGCGTGGCGCAGGCAGTCATCCATGCCGCCTCCAGTGTGGACCATGCCGAGGTCACCGTGACGTCTGACCCGCAAGTGGTGCGCGATGCGCACCGCGTGGTGTTGCCAGGGCAGGGCGCCATGCCCGACTGCATGCGCGAACTGCGCGAGTCGGGTCTGCTGGACGCCGTGCTTGAAGCTGCAGCCAGCAAACCCCTCTTTGGTGTTTGCGTGGGCATGCAGATGCTGCTGGACCACAGCGACGAGGGCAACACGCCGGGTCTCGGCTTGATCCCCGGCCGCGTGGTCAAGTTTGATTTGGCTGGGCGCATCCAGCCCGATGGCACCCGCTACAAAGTGCCGCAAATGGGCTGGAACCAAGTTTGGCAAGCCACGCCTGCGCACCCGCTGTGGCAAGGCATTGACGACGGCAGCTGGTATTATTTTGTGCACAGCTTTTACACCCAAGTCGCTAACCCGGCGCACAGCGCGGCCCAGACCGATTACGGCGGCCGCTTTGCTTGCGCCATTGCCCGTGACAACATATTTGCCACCCAGTTTCACCCCGAAAAAAGCGCGGCCCAAGGTTTGGCCTTGTTCCGCAATTTCCTCCACTGGCAGCCTTGAGAAGTTTTCACTGCCGTTTTGCTTCCTTCACCTGCATTTAACTCGCCATGATTCTGATCCCCGCCATTGACCTCAAAGACGGCCACTGCGTTCGCCTCAAACAGGGCGATATGGACCAAGCCACGACCTTTGGCGAAGACCCCGCCGCCATGGCCCGCACTTGGCTCGAAAAAGGCGCACGCCGCCTGCACCTGGTGGATCTGAACGGCGCGTTCGCGGGCAAGCCGCAAAACTTCGGGGCCATCAAGTCCATCCTCAAGGCCGTGGGCGACGACATCCCGGTGCAGCTGGGCGGCGGCATCCGCGATCTGGACACGATTGAAAAATACATCGACAGCGGCCTGCGCTACGTCATCATCGGCACCGCCGCCGTCAAGAACCCCGGCTTTTTGAAAGACGCCTGCACCGCCTTTGGCGGCCACATCATCGTCGGCCTGGACGCCAAAGACGGCAAAGTGGCCACCGACGGCTGGAGCAAGCTCACCGGCCACGAAGTGGTGGACCTGGCCAAGAAGTTCGAAGACTGGGGCGTTGAGTCCATCATCTACACCGACATCGGCCGCGACGGCATGCTGAGCGGCATC
>JACDQO010000278.1 GCA_015657605.1 Limnohabitans sp.
CCATTTCTCTCGACGAAAACCTCGTCAAACAAGCCCGCATCAAGGCCATTCAAGAAGGCACATCCTTGAGCGCCAAGGTGCGCGAGATGCTGGCTGCCTATGTCCGCCAAGACATGCCTGCCACTCCGCTGGTGATTCCCAAACTGCCCGTCTCCAAAGCCCGTGGTGGTCTCAAGCCGGGCATCGACCCCAGCAGCAACCGATCCCTGTACGACGCGATGGACGCGGGCATGGACCTGAAGAACCTGTCATGACGCCTGACGTGAATGTGTTGGTGGCGGCTTTTCGGCCCGACCACCCCCACCACTTGCCTGCTCGCGCTTGGCTAGATGAAGCCATGCTCCAAGCTGCCAATGGACGCAACAGCCTGATCCTATTGGGCACCGTGGTGACCGGCTGTTTACGCATCACCACCAACCCCAAAATTTTTAGGGAAACCGATCCTTTACAGGATGTGATCGACTTCATCGACAGCCTGCTCAGCTGCCCTGGCGTGCAATTTCAGCCGCAGGGCGCCACCTGGCCCCATCTGCGGCAAGTGTGTCTGGCACAACAAACCACAGGCAACTTGATCACCGATGCGTGGATCGCCGCAACGGTGATGCAATCCGGTGAGACACTCTGCACATTCGACCGCGACTTTTCGCGTCTACTGCCTGCAGACCAACTTCTTTTGCTCAAGCCCTGAACCCATGCTACTGCCCATGTCCACAGTCTTCAACTTCACCTTCGTGCCCTGGTTCCGGTCGGTGGCGCCTTACATCCACATGCACCGGGGCAAGACCTTTGTGGTGGGCATCGCGGGCGAGGCGATCGCAGCGGGCAAGCTGCAAAACCTGGCGCAAGACTTGGCGCTGATCCAGAGCATGGGCGTGAAAATCGTGCTGGTGCACGGCTTTCGCCCCCAGGTCAACGAACAACTGGCCGCCAAAGGCCACACGCCCAAATACTCACACGGCATCCGCATCACCGACAGCGTGGCGCTGGACTGCGCCCAGGAAGCTGCAGGCCAACTGCGCTACGAGATCGAAGCAGCTTTCAGCCAGGGCCTACCCAACACGCCGATGGCGGGCTCCACCGTGCGGGTGTTGTCGGGCAACTTCATCACGGCCAGGCCTGTGGGCATTGTGGACGGCGTGGATTTCATCCACTCGGGCCTGGTGCGCAAGGTGGATGTGGACGGCATCATGCGCACGCTGGACATGGGCGCGATGGTTTTGCTTTCTCCCTTTGGTTTTTCGCCCACTGGGGAAGCTTTCAACTTGGCCATGGAAGAAGTGGCCACCAGCGTGGCCACCGAGCTGCAGGCCGACAAGCTAATTTTTGTGACCGAAATCCCGGGCATCCGCATGCAGCCGAAAGAGCCTGCCAGCGAAGACAACCCGATCGATACCGAGTTGCCGCTGGCGGCGGCCAAGCAGTTGCTGGCCTCGCTGCCCCGGCCGAACGAGCCGACCGATATCGGCTTTTACCTGCAGCATTGCGTCAAAGCCTGCGAAGAAGGCGTGGAGCGCTCGCACATCCTGCCTTTTGCGGTGGACGGTTCGCTGCTTTTGGAGGTGTATGTGCACGACGGCATCGGCACATGGTGATCGATGAAAAACTCGAAGAGCTGCGCGAAGCCACGGCTGACGACGTGGGCGGCATCTTGCAGCTGATTGAGCCATTTGAAAAAGACGGCACGCTGGTCAAACGAGACCGCACAGAGATTGAGCGGGACATCGACCACTACACCATCATCGACCACGACGGTGTGATTTTTGCCTGCGCAGCGCTCTACCCCTACCCCGAAGCCAAAACGGCCGAGATGGCGGCGCTCACCGTGTCACCGCAGTCGCAAGGTCAAGGTGATGGCGAAAAAGTGCTCAAGCGCATCGAGCAACGCGCCCGTGCCATGGGGGTCAAAAGCATCTTTGTGCCGACCACCCGCACCATGCACTGGTTCATCAAGCGCGGCTTTGTGCAGGTGGACCCCGACTGGCTGCCCGAAGCGCGCAAACGCAAATACAACTGGGACCGCAAGAGCCAGGTGCTGGTCAAGAAACTGTGACGCGGCCCTGAGTTACCAGGCGCTCGGCCACGGCAAAGGCTTTTGTTTGCGGGTTGAGCTGACGCCAGACCTCTTGGCCGTCGACATAAACACGAAATTCGCCCGTGCGCAGGGCTTGCCAAGGCTCGTCCAGGGTCAAAGGTTCGGTGGCCAACAAGGTCATCACATCGCCTTCGGCGTTGAGCGGCCCCAGATCCAGGCTCATGTCGCAGTCCACCAAACGCGCCTTGGGAAAGGGGTGGAGCCGGGTCAGCTGGTGCAATTGTGTCGAGCAATGCACATAAAGCGCATGACCGTCACTCAGCAGCATGTTGAGGTTGCCGTGCCGGGCCAGGTCGCCCACGATGTCAGCCAACACCGGAGCCAGTTCTGACCACTCGGGCGGCTGATGCCGGTCTTTGAAATGCTGACGCAAACGGCTCATGAGGGTGCAAAACGCACGCTCGCTGTCGGTGGTGCCCACAGGCATGTCATGGCAATGCAAAGGGGATTCAAAGCGGCCCAAGTCACCGTTGTGCGCAAACACCCAGGTACGACCCAGCCATTCGCGCTGAAAAGGGTGGCAATTGGCCGCTTGCACATCCCCTTGGGTGGCTTTGCGCACATGCGCCACCACCACCCTGGATTTGATCGGGTGCTTGCGCACGTATTCCGCCAGCGGTGACTCGCTCGCTGGTTGGTCGTCTTGAAAGACACGGCAGCCATACCCATCGTAAAAGGCGATGCCCCAACCATCGACATGGTCCGAGGTGCGTCCACCCCGCGCAGAAAAACCAGTGAAGGAAAACGTCGTGGCTGCACGGTTGTTGCAGCTCATGCCCATCAATTGGCACATGGTGAGCCTCAGGCCAAAGAGAAATCCACCGCCGCCATGGCATGCAGCGCCGTGGTGTCAAAGCTGGGCAAGCCGCCGTCACCGGGCTGCAAGATCATGGTCAGTTCGGTGCAGCCCAAAATCAAGCCTTGTGCGCCCTGAGCCGCCAGATCGCGCACCAATGCGATGAGTTTTTGGCGCGAGTCCTGCCGAACCTCACCCCGGCACAGCTCTTCAAAAATGACCCGGTGCACCTCGATGCGTCCGGGCTCATCGGGCACCACACATTCGATGCCCCTGGCGGCCAGGCGTTCGCGCATGAAGGCTTGCTCCATGGTGAATCGGGTGCCCAGCAATCCCACCTTATTCAAACCCGCAGCCAAAATCGCGTCGGCGGTCACGTCGGCAATGTGCAGCAAAGGCAAGGAGGTGACCGACTGGACCTCTTGGGCAATGCGGTGCATGGTGTTGGTGCAAATGAGCAAGACTTCGGCACCGCTGCTTCAAGCTGGCGCGCCGAAGTTTGCAAAATCTCTGTCATGCGGGGCCAATCCGCCTGCTTTTGCAGATCGGCAATTTCTTGAAAGTCCAGGCTGACCAGGTGCACCCGCGCTGAGCGCAGACCGCCATGGCGTCTGGCCACTTCGCGGTTGATGTGCTGGTAATAAAGCGCTGTCGATTCCCAGCTCATGCCACCGATCAAACCAATTGTTTTCATGCCCGAATTCTTTGAAAATGAGCATCAAAGTATGCCATCATTTGGCCAGCATGAAGTTTCAAAGTGCACGGTGACTAGCAACTTATCGGCCACGCCCCTGGCCCACTGGATGGGCGCCTGCAAAAAATGGGGCCAGATCAGCGCTTGCGCCAGGTCTGCAAGGCGATGGCCAGGCCCACAAGGCCAAACACCACGAAGCACACAAACGACCAATTGGCGATCGAGCCGCCCAAAAAGACCCAGTCGATCTTGCTGCAGTCACCGCTGCCTTTGAAGATCATGGGGATGGCGCGGTTGAGGGGAAAGTTTTCGACCATGCCATAAAGTCGCGCCCGCAGTTGACCACCTCGGGCGGGTACCACTGCAACCAGCTTTGGCGAGCGGCCGTGAAGGCACCAAAGCCCGCAGTCAGTGTCAACAGCAAGCTCGAAGCGGCCAAGCCTTTGCCGCGCAAACGCCACCCTACCAAGGCCAACACCACCACGCCGATCAAGGCATAGCGCTGCACGATGCACATGGGGCAAGGGTTCAGCCCCACCACATGCTGCAAATACAGACCAAACACCAGCATGCCGATGCCCGACAAGGCGATCAACAGCATCCAGCGCTGGGGAGACACAGAGGACAGGTTCATGGGTGTCTTTTGAAATGGCCTCAGGATTCGGCAAATGCCCGCTCGATGACAAAAGCGCCGGGCGTGCTGGTGTTGCCCTCTTTGAGGCCACGCTCTTCGCAAATGCGCTTGAGGTCTTTCAGCATTTCGGGCGAACCGCAAATCATCACGCGGTCGGTCTCGGGGTTCAGCGTGGGCAGGCCCAGATCGGCAAACAATTTGCCGTTTTCCATCAGTTCGGTCACGCGGCCTTGGTTTTTGTAGGGCTCGCGGGTCACGGTGGGGTAGTACAGCAGCTGCTGGCTCACCATTTCGCCCAAAAACTCGTGGGCGGGCAGGTCTTGGGTGATGTAGTCGTGGTAGGCCAGTTCGTTGACTTGGCGCACGCCGTGCACCAGGATCACTTTTTCAAAACGCTCGTAGGTTTCAGGGTCGCGGATGATGCTCATGAAGGGGGCCAAACCCGTGCCTGTGCCCATCAGGTACAGGTTTTTACCGGGCAGCAAGTAATCAATGAGCAAAGTGCCCGTGGGTTTGCGGCCCACGATGATGGTGTCGCCCACCTGGATGTGCTGCAGCTTGGAAGTCAAGGGGCCGTCGGGCACCTTGATGCTCAAAAACTCCAGGTACTCTTCGTAGTTGACACTGGCAATGGAGTAAGCGCGCAACAACGGTTTGCCGTTGTCGCCACGCAAGCCAATCATGGTGAAGTGGCCGTTTGAAAAGCGCAGGGCCTGGTCGCGGGTGGTGGTGAAACTGAACAGGCGGTCGGTCCAGTGGTGGACGCTCAAAACGCGTTCTTCAAGAAAAGCACTCATTTGGTATGGATGTGTGTTGGGAGGCCAGAGAGACCCAATGCCCTTGGGGGATGCTGAAAGCTTGCTACATTTACGGCCTGCAAGACCACACGAAAATCGCAACAAACCGCATTGTCGTGTGATCGGCTTTCAACTGGAAATACTGAAATTCTATATCCGTATAACCAGCGCTTCTTAAGACAGATCAAGGCTCGACAACACCATGGCACGCACCGTTCAATGCATCAAACTCGGCAAAGAAGCTGAAGGTCTGGATTTTCCGCCCTACCCCGGCGATTTGGGCAAGCGCATTTGGGAAGGCGTGAGCAAACAAGCCTGGGGCGATTGGCTCAAGCACCAGACCATGCTGGTCAA
>JACDQO010000279.1 GCA_015657605.1 Limnohabitans sp.
ATTGGCACCTGTGGACCGTCACCGCCGTGATCGTGTGGATTGGACTGCATTGCGCCACGCACTTTGTTTTGCCCGCTTTGCGCCTGAAAGTCCAATTGGCCCTAGCCAACACCCACTTGACCCAGTGGCTGGAGCAAAGTCTGGGGACTCGCATCGATTTGGACGACATTGAACAAGGCGCCATGACCACGCCCGCTTTGCGACACGCCTGGCAGCAATACGCCACCAGCCTGCAACCACAATGGGAAAGCACCAGTACCGGACCACTGGGTGCAGCCAGGCAACGCGCCAGCCATTTGTCCCGCGCCTTTTTTGCGCACATGAACATGCGCTCTGACGGCGGGCGCTTGGACTTGGCCGACATGGAGCACTTGGCCTCATCTGATGAAGAAATGGCCTCACTCTGGACCGAATACCAACAGGCGGTAGACACCCTGCAGCACCTCGAATCGGCAACACAGGCCGCGCGGGCGAATGGCAAGCCAGCAACCACGCTGAAAACTTTTTCACCGACCAATCTTTGGTGGACTCGCCCCTACAAACCCATTTTTTCGCCCACATCCCCGGCATCTTGACGGGCGTCGGCATCATCGGCACGTTCACCGGACTGATCGCGGGCTTGATTGGCTTTGATGTGTCCAACCCCGCTCAAGTGCAAAGCGAGCTGAGCCAATTGGTGCAAACCGTTGGCCATGCTTTTTTGGTCTCTGCCTTGGCCATCACTTTGGCCATGGTGTTCACCTGGCTTGAAAAATCACTGCTGACGGGTCGCTACCAACAAGTCGAGCAACTGCAGCAAAACTTGGACAGCCTGTTCAAACCCCATGCAGGGCGCCGCATCTGGAAAGACTCACGTTGGCGGCAGAAATGCAAGCCCATTTGTCGCACAAAATTTTGCAGCAATTGCGCGGCGACACAACGGTTGGCCCATCGCGCTGAACCTGCACATGCTGAAAACCTCCAAAACACCGCCCAAACGGCGCCATAACGAGGCAGAAAAACCCTTCTGGATCTCGTTTGCCGACCTGATGACCGCGCTGATGGTCTTGTTTTTGGTGGCCATGGCGGTGGCTTTGCTCAACGTGACCGAAAGCTTGCGCCAGCAAGACGACCAGCGGGCCCAGCGCGACAAGGGCATTTCAAGCTGCCTTCAAGACATTGCACAAATGACCCAAGAAAAGTCATTGGCTGGCGTTCAACTGCGTGGCCAAACACTGGAATTGGGCACCTTGGCCGAATTCCCCAAGGACAGCCACCAACTGGATGCCCAACGGGCTGATTTTTTGCGTGATTTCATCCCCAAAGTGTTGGACGTCGCCCGCACACCCGCCTGCCAGATGTGGCTCAAACGCTTTGTTTTAGAAGGTTACGCCAGTCCAGAAGGCTCTTACCTTTACAACCTCAACCTCAGTTTGGCGCGGTCTCAACGGGTGCTGTGTGTCTTGCTCGACGACGCTTCGGCCAAAGCGCCCAGTCAATCTGACCGTCAGGCCGTGCGTGACATGTTCTTTGTGGGCGGTTCGTCCTTCAATTCGGCCATCCTGAACCAACCCGAAAAAAGTCGCCGGGTGGAACTCAGGCTCGAGTTCAAAGAGCTCGACCCCAACTGCAGCCCATCTGGGACTTGCGAGGCTTTGCCTGCCAAGCCCATTTTGTGGGACGACGACGTCAAATGCCCGCTGGCCACTCGCTGACAAAACTCAGGCGAATGGCTACCCGCGGCCTTCTTTGACAGGGCTTTGCAAGCGCCATTGCGCACCGTGTTGGAGCGCGATTTCTCGCACAATCGCCAAGCCCAAACCGCTGCCCACCACCCCTGAAGGGGCCGCCCTGTAAAACCGCTCCCAAACATGCGCCTGGTGCTCTGGTGCAATGCCTGGGCCATCGTCTTCCACCTCCACCCAACCGGGCCCCACACGCGTCGTGATGCACGTCCCCGCAGGGCCATGGTGCAAGGCGTTGTCGATCAAATTGGCCACCGCTTCTTGCAAAAGCAAAGCCACACCTGACACCTGGCTGCTTGGCACCAGCGCATCAAACCCAAATCGCATCCCCGCTGATGGGCACGCATGGCATGCGACTCGGTGACTTGGCGTGCCAATTGCACCAGATCCAGCGACTGCGCAGGGTGTATTTCGCGCGCATGCTCCACACGGGCCAAGGCCAGCATCTGTTCGGTCAAGCGCACGGCCCCTTCGGTGGTTGATGGCCGCCTGCAGCAAAGCGCCCGCTTGGTCGGGTTCGGCATTGCGCTGGGCCAAGCTCAGCTGGGTTTTGAGCACCGTCAAGGGCGTGCGTAGCTGGTGCGCCGCATTGTCCAAAAAGCGCTTGCGGATCTCGATCAAACGCCCCAAACGGTCCACATAGGCATTGAGCGTGTCCATCAAAGGCAGGAGCTCACGCGGCATATGGGGCGTGTGAACGGGCGAAAAATCGTCGTCGCGTTTTTGCGCCCATTGCTGCCTGAAAGCCTCCAGAGGCCGAATCCCCCGGCCCACAGCCCAAACCACCAACAAGGCCGCCGCCAACAACAACAAGCCCTGACTTCGCAGAGTGTCCCCCAAAATGCGCTGAATCATCTGCTGGCGAGTCTCTCGGGTCTCTGCCACGGTGATGTGGATCAGCGGGTCCGACAGGCTCGCATCGGGCATGACATGGGTCAGCTGCACCAAGCGGACCGACTGCCCTAGGTATTGCGCATCCCCAAAACGCACCAAGGCAAAAAATTGAACCGAAGCCTCTTGGCGTTCGGGCAAATGGGGCAAATCACGGGCCCCAGCCAACCACTGCCCTTGAACCGTGCTGAGCTTGTAAAACAAACGCGAGCCCGTGTGGTTTTCAAACAAATAACCGGCCGCCTTCATCAACTCGAGTTGGGCTTGTCCATCCACCCACACCAATTCTTCGGCCAAAGTCCGGGCGGCCAAATACAAAGACCGGTCATAGGCTTCATTGGCCGCCTGCACCGCGTGGCCATAACCCACCCAAGCATTCAGGGCAATGAGCGCCGTCAGAGGCCCCAATATCCAAGCCAACAAACGCCCGCGCAAGGACGCCGTTGAGGCTGACCGTTCAGGCACAGCACTGCTCACATCAGACCTGCGCGGCAACTGGGGTCAGCATGTACCCCAAGCCCCGAAACGTGGTGATCGCCACCCCCCGACGCCCCCTCGGCCAAAGGCTCGGCCGTTTCGAGTTTTTTACGCAAGCGGTAAATCAAAACCTCTACCGCCTCCAGGCCAGCGCTGTCGTCGGCAAACACTTGGGCGTGCAAATGTTCTTTGCTCACGGCGCGCTGGGGCGATTCGAGCAACACCCGCAGCGCCGCGGCTTCGCGCTTGGTCAGCGCCAAAGGCTGGCCGTGCACCCAAACCGCAGCGCTGTCCGGCTCCATTTCCAGCGGGCCCGAGCGCAGACTGGCCACTTTGGACTTGCCTTGCCTGCGCAGCAACACCTGCAAGCGCGCCTCTAATTCACTCAGGTCAAATGGCTTGGGCAGGTAATCATCGGCGCCCATGTTCAGGCCCAAGACCCGGTCCGGCACACTGGCACGGGCCGTCAAAATCAACACCGGCACGGTGTCTCCCCGTGCGCGCAGCGCTTGCAAAACAGCCAAACCATCTTGCCCTGGCAACTGTAAATCGAGCAACACCGCATCCATGCCGTGGCCCGCTTGCAGACAAACATCGGCCTGTAGACCATCGGTGGCGAAGGTCACCTCCATGCCCCCTTGGCGCAAGGCTGTACCCAGCCACAAGGCAATCTCAGGCGTGTCTTCCACCAAAAGGATTCGGGGCTTGAGGGTATTCACTGAACAGCTTTGACAGGTGATTGACAGCTTGGTGCGGCGCAGAACGCCAGAATGGTGACATCTGCACAAGGCATCGGCTTTGACAGTGGTTTTTTATTTTCACACAGGAGACCTCCATGCACATTTCCAAACGCGATTTTCTGGCCCTCAGCGCTGCCACCGGCGCCTCCATGGCCTTGCCTGCTTGGGCACAAGGCAAACCCATGTTCGACACGCTCAACATGTTCGTGCCTGCGGCCCCCGGTGGCGGCTGGGACGGCACAGCCCGCGCCATCGAGCGCGCCGCCAAGGCTGCTGGCCTGGTGGGCAATATGGCCTTTGAAAACGTCGGCGGCGCTGGCGGCATGGTGGGTCTGCCCCGCTTTGTCAACCAACGCAAGGGCCAAGGCAACATCCTGATGGTGGGCGGCTCGGTGATGATCGGCGCAGGCATTGCCAACAAGAGCCCGATCACCATCAAAAACGTCACGCCCATTGCACGCCTGACCGAAGAGGCTGGCGTCATCGTGGTGCCCGCAGCGGGCAAGATCAAAACCTGGAAAGAGCTCGAAAGCCGCCATCAAAGCCAACCCCAAAGCCGTCTCGGTGGCCGGTGGCAGTGCAGGCGGCACCGACCACTTGATCCTGGGCATGCTGATCAAGGCACTGGGCAAAAACCCACGCGAAGCCGCCTATGTGGCCTTTGCAGGTGGCGGCCCCGCCAACGCAGCGATCTTGGGCAACCAAGTGGTGGCGGGCATTTCGGGCTACTCCGAGTTTGAAGAGCAAATCAAAGCTGGCAAGATGATCCCTCTGGCCGTCTCGGGCAAGAGCCGCATCCCTGGCGTCAACGTGCCGACCTTGTCCGAGTTGGGCATCAACGTGACCGAGTCCAACTGGCGCGGTGTGTTTGCAGCCCCCGGCATCACCGAAGCACAACGCAACAACTTGATCGACTTTGTGACCCGCCTGACCCAATCGGCTGGCTGGAAACAAGAACTCGAAACCCGCAAATGGACCAATGCCTTCATGACCGAGCGCCCTTTTGAGCGCGATCTGGCCAAAGACATTGCCGACAAGGAAGTCTTGATGAAAGAACTGGGTCTGGCATGACGCCTTTGCGCCTGGCTCTTTTGCTGCTGGCCGTGTGCGGCGTGGCCGCCTGGCAGCTCACGGTCATTCCGCAATCGCTGATGCAGATGACCGTGGGCCCGGTGCTGGCCCCGGCCGCCATCGTGGCGGGGCTCACCCTGGTGGCGCTGCTCTACGGCTGGAGCGCCTGGCGCGGTCGTCAGGTGGACCTGAGCCAGGAAGCCGGGCAAGATGCCCTGCCTGGCTCAAACACCCGCCTGCTCAGCTTGTTGGGCGGTGGGGTGGTCTTCATCGTGTTGGTCATCCCCCTGGGCTTTGTGTTGCCGGGCACCTTGTGCGGCATGTGCATTGCCCGCGCTTTTGACGCCCCTTTCAATGGCAAGTCACTGCTCATTTGCGGCCTGATTGCCGGCGTGTTCTGGTTTGTGTTTGCCCGCTTGCTGGGCGTGGGCCTGGGGCCTGCACTGCCTTGGTTGATTTGAATCGGATGCCCCATGGAAGCTTTTGACGCCCTGATGGGTGGCTTTGCCATTGCTTTGCAACCCACCACCTTGATGTGGGGTTTCATTGGCTGTTTTGTCGGCACGCTGGTGGGCGTTTTGCCCGGCATTGGCCCGGCACTCACCATCGCCTTGCTGCTGCCCCTGACCTACCATGTGCCCGCCACCAGCATGTTCGTCATGTTCGCGGGCATTTATTACGGTGCAGCCTATGGTGGCTCCACCACCTCCATCTTGCTCAACACCCCGGGCGAATCGGCGGCCGTGGTCACCGCTTTAGAGGGCAACAAAATGGCCCGTCGTGGCCGCGCTGGCCAAGCCTTGGCCACTGCCGCCATCGGCAGCTTTGTGGCCGGCACCATTGGCACGCTGGCCCTCACCTTTTTTGCGCCACTGGTGGTCGATGCCGCTTTGGCCTTTGGCCCGGCCGAATACTTCAGCCTCATGGTGCTGTCGCTGGTGGCGGTATCGGCCGTGCTGGGCAACTCCATGCTGCGCGGTTTGGTGGCCCTGAGTCTGGGCTTGCTGCTGGGCATGGTGGGCATCGACCTGCAAACCGGCCAAGCCCGCTTCACCTTTGGT
The DNA here is from genome assembly GCA_015657605.1 of Limnohabitans sp. Classification (GTDB taxonomy): domain Bacteria; phylum Pseudomonadota; class Gammaproteobacteria; order Burkholderiales; family Burkholderiaceae_C; genus Limnohabitans_A. Next base: position 5,965 of record JACDQO010000279.1, read on the forward strand.
CGCCCCGAACTGCTCGACGGCATCGAGGTCACCGTGGCAGCGGTGGGCTTGTTTGCCGTGGGCGAAGCGCTGTACCTGGCTTGGCAAGGGCGCGAGTCCAAAGGCGGCGAAGTCATGAAGCTTTCGGGCAGCCTCTGGATGAGTAAAAAGGACTGGGGACGTTCCTGGAAGGCCTGGTTTCGGGGTGCGTTCTTTGGCTTTCCGATTGGCGCCATGCCCGCAGGCGGGGCCGAGCTGCCCACGCTGCTGTCTTACTACACCGAGAAAAAACTCTCCAAACACCCCGAAGAGTTTGGCCACGGCGCGATCGAAGGCGTGGCTGGCCCCGAAGCCGCCAACAACGCCGCAGCAGCTGGCGTGCTCATGCCCCTGCTCACCCTGGGTATCCCCACATCGGCCACGGCCGCCATCATGCTGTCGGCCTTCGAA
>JACDQO010000280.1 GCA_015657605.1 Limnohabitans sp.
CACCTTTTGACGGTCCTTGGTTTGAACCTGCGCTCAAAGCAGCGGCCCGTGCCGTGCCCGTGGGCGGCTGGATTTACCTGGAAGCGCCTGTGGCCTGGCCTGCCGAGGCGCTGGGTGATTGGGGTTTGCAATGCGAGCGTCACCTCAAAGCGGGTGCTGTGCATGCCCATTTGTTGCAACGGACCGCATAATTGGGCGGTCAAGCCATCCAAGCCCGACTGCGTTTTTCAAGGACACCTCCATGAGCAAATCTGCCAATGCCGCTGTGACCGCTGTTGTCACAGCCGTTTATTCGGGCACCTTTGACCCGCTCACGCTGGGCCACGAAGACGCGATCCGCCGCGCTGCGCAAATGTTTGACCAGGTCATCATCGCGGTGGCCGTGGCGCACCACAAAAAAACCCTGTTCAGCTTGGAAGAGCGCGTGGCCCTGGCGCAAGCCGCGCTGGCCGATTGCCCGAACGTCAAGGCGCTGCCTTTTGACGGGCTGATTGTGGAATTTGTCAGGGCGCAAAACGCCCAGGTCATTGTGCGCGGCCTGCGCTCGGTGACCGATTACGACTACGAAACCCAGATGTCGGGCATGAACCGCCACCTTGCCCCCGAACTGGACACCGTGTTTTTGCACACCAGCGCCCACGTGCAGCACATCAGCAGCACTTTGGTGCGTGAAATCGCCAAGCTGGGTGGTGATGTGTCAGGCCTGGTGTCTGCCCCTGTGCTCAACGCCTTGCAGGGCAAGGTCGCGACCAAGCACTGAGGCTCAAAACTCCGCGCCTTCGACCAAAAAGCGCACCCGCTTTTGGCCCTGCCATTCGTCGGCGTCCAGCCGGTAAGCGAGCTTCACCCGTGAGGGCAGCGGCTCGGTGCGGCCAAACCAGATGCCATCCACCGGCTGGCCTTGGTGCTTAATCTTGAGCGACAGGTGTTTCTCGCCCACCAAGCGTTGCGACACGATTTCGATCTCTTCACAAAACACCGGCGGCGCAAAGCCTTGGCCCCAGACCTCGTGGTGCAGCATGTCCACCAAATCCACTCGGCGGTACTCGGCGGGCAGCGGCCCATCGGTTTCCAGGCGGCGTTGCAGCGTGGCGGCATCCAACCACTCCAGGGCCACTTGGTTCAGCGTTTCTTCAAACACATCGAGGTGCTCTTCGGCAATCGTGCAGCCCGCCGCCATGGCGTGGCCGCCAAAGCGCAGCAGCACGCCCGGGGCGCGCTTGGCCACCAAATCGAGCGCATCGCGCAAATGAAAGCCCGCAATCGAGCGGCCTGAACCTTTGAGTTCGTGCTCTTTGCCCGGGGCGCTGCTGGCCGCAAACACAAAGGTGGGGCGATGCAGTTTGTCTTTGATGCGCGAGGCCACGATGCCCACCACGCCCTCGTGAAAATCCGGGTCGAACACGCAAATGGCCGGGGGCGGCTCGTCGCCTTCGTCAAACAAAGACTCGGCCATTTCCATCGCCATCTCGCGCATGTCGCCCTCGATCACGCGGCGTTCGCGGTTGATCGCGTCGAGCTGCCGGGCCAGCTCGTCGGCGCGGCCTGTGTCGTCGGTCAGCAAGCACTCGATGCCCAGCGTCATGTCGGCCAAGCGGCCTGCCGCGTTGATGCGCGGCCCCAAGGCAAAGCCAAAGTCAAAGGTGGTGGCTTTGGCGGTTTCGCGGCTGGCGGCCCGCATCAGCGCCGACATGCCGGGTGGCAGTGCGCCTGCCCGCACGCGGCGCAGGCCTTGTGCCACCAGGCGGCGGTTGTTGGCATCGAGCTTGACCACGTCGGCCACGGTGCCCAAAGCGACCAGCGGCAGCAAGGCGTCAAGGCGCGGCTGGTTGCTCGCGTCAAATGCACCGCGCTGTCGCAGTTCGGCCCGCAGGGCCAGCAGCACGTAAAACATCACGCCCACACCCGCGATGGATTTGCTGCTGAAACTGCAACCGGGCTGGTTGGGGTTGACGATGACTTCGGCCGTGGGCAGCTCGCTGCCCGGCAATGGTGGTCGGTCACCAGCACCTGCAGGCCCAAGGCTTGCGCCGCTTGCACGCCCGCCACGCTGGCGATGCCGTTGTCCACGGTGATCAACACATCGGCGCCTTGCGCGTGCACCCGCTCGGCAATGGGGGGGGTGAGGCCGTAGCCGTCCACCACCCGGTCGGGCACCAAGTAGCTGACGTTGTGTGCACCCAGCATGCGCAGGCCACGCACGCCCACGGCGCAGGCGGTCGCGCCGTCGCAGTCGTAATCGGCCACGATGCACAGCCGCTTGTTTTGCGCCATGGCGTCGGCCAGCAGCCTGGCCGCTTCTGGCGTGCCCAGCATGCCTGCCGGGGGCAGCAACAGGTTCAGTGCGTCGTCGAGTTCGTCTTTGGACAGCACGCCACGGGCGGCATACAGGCGGGCCAGCAGGGGGTGGATGCCCGCTTGTTCCAGCGCCCAGGCGCTGCGGGGGGGCACATCTCGGGTGAGCAAATTCATAGGGTGATCAGGTCTTGATGAGGGCTTGCAGGGCCGCTGCAGGAGAAGGCTTGTTGAACAGTCGTGTGATCCGCTGATGCCAAGCTGCAGGCGCAGCGGTGTAGGTGTGGGCGGTGTGTTCGCTGCACAGGCTGAGGGTGACTTGGCCGGTGGCCTCCAGATGTTTCAGCGCATCGGCCACAGCCGTGGCATCCAGATGCTGCCACGCTTGTCGCCAAACCTGCACGTCCCCGCGCAAGGCGCTGGCGCGCAGGGTGTTGGGCATGTTCACGGCTTGGACAGGCTGGGTGACCTCGGCAGGCAAAACGCCCGCACCGTGCAACCAAAAGGCGTTCACGGTGTGTTGTCTGCGGGCCTCGCGGGCGTCGTTCACCGGGTGGTTGTACAGCAGCATCTGCATCTCGCTTTGCAGGCGCTGAAACGGCCGGGTGGCCGGATGGTCTGGCATCCAGTGCTTGACGTTTTGGCCGATCACCCGGTCCAGCGAAACGGAGGGCAGATCGGTCAACATATCGCCCTGAACGTGCCATTGCAAAGCGCTTTGCCAAGTCACTTGCAAGCCGTCTTCTTGCAAAAACGCTTGCATGGCCTGCAGCAATTGTTGGGATTCTTCGTCTGACAGGTGCAAATGCTCTGGGTTGGCCATCACCACTTGGTCCATGCCGATTTGCCAGTGGCAGGGCGTCATCCAAGCTTGGGGAGCTGGGTTGAGCGTGGCATGTGGCTTGTTTTGGCTGTGATGCCAAGCAGCCCAAGGCAGAGTCAGCGCATCGTGCGCCCACCCCAGGGTTTGGGCCCGCAGCCGCTCGTGTGGCATGTGCAGGGCCATCTCGGTGGCGGTGTCTGGCAGTGTTTGTAGGTGCTGCAAGCGTCCCAGCAAGGTTTGCAAATGAGGCAGCTGGAAATCGACCCAGACCTCGGGGCCGGTGAAGGCGTGGCTGGCCGCATAAGGAATGATCAGGTGCATGGGGGTGGATTGTCGCAGCAGCTCAGCCCGCACTGCACAATAGGGGGCTATGTCTTGGTTCAAAAATATTCCCTACGAGCTGGTGCTGGGCTGGCGCTACACGCGTGCTGGTCGGGCCACTCGGCGCAATGGCTTCATTTCTTTCATTTCAGGGGTGTCCATGATGGGCATTGGCCTGGGCGTG
>JACDQO010000281.1 GCA_015657605.1 Limnohabitans sp.
CAAGGCGACCCGTTGTTGATCCGTCCACGCTTGTTGGCCCAGCCAGGCCAAGGTGGTGTGAACGTCACTGCGCCGATGGCTTTGCCGTACTTGGCGTGATGCCATGCGCTGTTCGCACAAACTGGTTTCTTGTCGGGGTGTGAGGCTGTCGGGCCAAACCACGCTGAAGCCTTGCGCCAGCAGCAAATCGGTCATGCCTTGATGGCGTGCACTGAGCTGGCCTTTGCGCGAACCGACCGTGGCGTAAATGCCGCCGCACCCATGCAGCGCGACCACCACTGGGCGCTGTGCGTCACTTGCTTGTTGAGGGGGGTGAAACACCCAAACTTTCAGCGCTAAACCGTCAGCACCCGGTAGAAGTTCGGATACAGGCTGACCATAGGCCGATGCCCCGAGTCCCAAACTCAAGCACAGCCAAAGACGGCAGCGGCGCAGGTGTTCAAGAGGGTGCACGGCAGTGGGTGCTTTCAGTTTTCAGTCAGGTGCCGCATGGCGTCAGACACACGCCAGCCCAGCTGCAGGCCTTGCGCCAGCGCCAGCGCGTTCAGGCCATTGACCACGCCGTTGTCCAGCCCGTCTTGTGCCTCGCCAATGCGGGCCGAGGTGTGCGCGTACAAAATGGCCAGCACACCCACCGCCTGCAGCTCGCGCAGTGCCACGCGACCGGCATCGTCTTTGCCGCCCCCTGCATCGTTGAAGGCCACCGCGAAAGGCTTGTGGGTTTGCGCTGTGACGAAATGCGAGGCCGACAAACCGCCGTGTGAGCCCGACACGATCACGCTGCCTGCATGGCTAGCGTTGACCAGCGCGATCGAATCCAGCAACACCAGTGCGCGCTGCGTCATCGCGTTTCCCTTGCCACATCCTGCTCGAAGCTGGCTTCCTTCAAGGGGGCTTTTTCGGCCATCCAGCCGCTGTAGACAGTTTGGAAGTCGGCCGCGATTTGCGCCAGCGGCATGTCGTCAAAGGTGCCGCGCTGGTTCACGTACTCCATGTGCCGGTTGCCCGCTTTGTCGAACGGGTGGTAGATCGAATCGTTGCGACCATCAAACTCCAGCGGCAGCAGGCCGAACTTGTCGCACAGCTCGATGTTGAAAGCGGGCGTGGCCTTGACCCATTGGCCTTCCAGCCAAATGTCGGCATAGCCGTGCCAGATGAACACATCGGTCTGCATGGTTTGGCGCAAGCGCTCGGTGCTCAGGTGGTTGCGCACATCGGCGTAACCCAGCCTGGCGTGCAGGCCTGCGGCCCGGCAGGCTGCGGCCATCAGTGCCGCCTTGGGCACGCACCAGCCCGAGCCCTGGGCAATCACCGAGCTGGCGCGCATGCCTTCGGTGGACAGCTCGATGCGGTAGGGGTCATAGCGAAACTGGTCGCGCACCGCCAGGTACAGCGCCACGGCGCGTTCGCGGTCGTTGGTGCCTTGCGCATGCTGGCGCGCCAAGGCGATCACGTCCGGGTGGTCGCTGTCGATCAAGGCCGTGGCGGCCAGCGTGGCGGGGGAGGGCAGGTCGGTCATGTGCTTCACTGTAGCGCGCGCGGCAGCACATGGCTGTCACGCTGGCTATAGTGCCTTGCAGGGCAACACAAGGAGACACGGGCATGGCCTCGGTTTTGAATTTCGGTGCGGTGCGGGTGCACTTGGGCGAGAAGTCCGGCAAGTACCCCGACGGCAACCAACTCATCGTGCAGGGGGCCGACACGCGGGTGGCCTTTGACACGCCCGAGGTGGCCAACCGCATCGGCCCCGAGCTGGACACGGTAGACCTGGTCATCCTGGGCCATGTGCACGAAGACCACATGGCCGGGCTGCACCGCCTGATGCACGCCCCGGTTCAGGTGCACGAGGCCGACTTGGCCGCTGCCCAATCGTGGGGCGGCATGTGCCAGCACTATGGTTATCCCGCCGATGTGCTGGACGCGATGCTGGCCATCGTGCAAAAAGATTTTCATTACCAGCCCCGACCCGACGCCACCGGCTACAGCGACGCCGCGGTGTGGGACTTGGGCGGCGGCGTGCGCGTGCGGGCGCACCATCTGCCGGGCCACACCGCTGGCCACTGCGCCCTGGTGGTGGAAAGCGAAGGCCTGGCCTTCATTGGCGACATTGACCTGAGCGGCTTTGGCCCTTACTACGGTGACGCCACCTCCAACCTGAGCGACTTCCGGCAAACCCTGAAAAAAGTGTCCGAGTTGGATGCCCGCATCTGGGCCACCTCGCACCACAAAGCGGTGATCACGACCGAGCGCAGTTTTTGGCCGACCTGGCACGCTTTGCCAGCAAGATCGACGAGCGCAGCGCGCAACTGTTGGGCTATTTGCAAAGCCCCCACAGCCTGGACGAGCTGGTGGGCCGCCGCCTGCTTTACCCCCAAGGCTACGACGTGCCCTTTGTGCCTTGCGCCGAGCGCCACACCATCGCCATGCACCTCGATGAACTGTTGGTGCAAGGGCAAATTCAGACCCTGGACGATGGCCGCTTTTTGGTTGTTTGATTTTTTGGCGGTTTGAAGCCTTTTCACCATTTCATCAGGAGACCCCACATGACCCCCGAACAACTCTTGCAGCACCACGACCAGGCCCGTCTGTGGGGGCAGCCTCCCGGCTTGGTGGGCGGCCCCGACACGGCGGCGGCCTACCAAAAAGCCCTGGCCGTGCGTCAGTTGCGCCAACAGCGCGGCGAAGTGCCCAAGGGCTACAAGATTGGCTTCACCAACCGCACGCTGTGGCAGCGCTACGAGGTGTTTGGCCCCATGTGGGGCACGGTCTGGGACACAGGCCTCAGCTTTGCCGAGCCGCTGCACTCGGGG
>JACDQO010000282.1 GCA_015657605.1 Limnohabitans sp.
GCTTCGGGCTTGTCTTGCGCACGCGAAAGCAGCAGCGCATTGAAGCCCAAGATGGCGTTCATCGGCGTGCGCAGTTCGTGGCTCACGGTGGCAATGAAGTGCTCACGCATCTGCAGGGTGTGCTCCAGTTCTTGGCGCTTGCGCTCCAGTTCTTCTTGGTAAGCACGGCTTTTGCGCAGTGCCGCCACATGCATGCGGTCGTAGATCATCGGGACGATGATCAGTACCGCCGTGACCATGCTGAAGGTCACATAAGACGAGAAGGCGTGGATGTGATCGAGCTCGAAGACCGGCACCCATTGCAGGGCGCTGGCCAAGCCCAAGATCGCGTAGGTGCTCAAAATGGCCAACAGCCAAAACAGGCCCGCCCTGCGGCTGACCGTGTAAAACGGGGTCAAGGGCAAGATCAGCAACCAAGCACAGCGCGGCGAGAAGATGCCGCCCGTGCGCCAGATGGCATAGGTGAGCATCAAGGTGCCCGCGGCCGTGCCCATGTGCACCGCCCAATGCAGCGGCAGCCCCCGGTTGACCAGCACCACCAGCATCGCCAAAAAGGCGGCCATTGCCACATACAACACGCGGGACTCAAGGTATGGCGTGATGCCCGTGTAAAACAACAACACGCCGATGACCAGCATCACAAACAGGAAGGCGTAGGGCATCTTGCCCTTTTGGAAGCGCGGCGGCAGACGTGCAATCACATGCGCCAGCAGTCTGGGCAGCGCGCCGCTTTGCCAAATGCTGCTCATGCGCGCGCCTGCCTGACCAGCGCGCTGACGACGCGCACCAACTCGGCACTCTCGATGGGTTTGTGCAACACGGCATCCATGCCTGCGGCCAGACAGCGCTCACGCTCAGCCGGGTGGGTGTTGGCGGTCAGTGCAATGATGGGCATGCGGGCCACCCGGTGCCCAAACTGCGTGCGCACCTGGTGCGTCAACTGCATGCCGTCCATGCCGGGCATGATCATGTCCACCAGCGCCAAATCAAAGGTCTGTGCATCGAGCAGGCGCAAGGCTTGCGGACCGCCATCGGCCGAGCTGATCTGCGCTTGCGGCCAGATCTTGCGCAGCTGCAGTTGGGCCACCATGAGGTTCACGGCGTTGTCGTCGACCAGCAGGATTTGCAAGGGCTCGTCGGTCGGCAGCTCCGGCGTCGGTCGCGGGGGCAATGCGTGATGCACGACGGCGAGCGGCAACTCGAACCAGAACCGCGCGCCCTGACCAGGCTGGCTGTGTACGCCGATCTCGCCGCCCTGCAGCTGCACCAGCCGCTCGCACAGGGTCAGGCCCAGGCCTGTGCCACCGTAGGCCCGGTTGGTTTGCACATCGGCATGTTCAAAACGGTGAAAGATATGGGCCTGGCGATCGGGCGCAATGCCGCGCCCCGTGTCCTCGACTTCAAAACGCAGCCGCTCACCAACCCACCCCACCCGCAAATCCACCCCACCCTGCGCCGTGAACTTGATGGCGTTGTCGAGCAAATTGTTCAGCACCTGTTGCAGACGCTGTCGATCGGCCCGCACATGCAAGGCATCGGGAATATCGATGTGGGCTTGAAGAACCAGTCCTTTTTCCTGGGCGCGCTCCTGGTGGCGCGCCACCGTCTCGCTCAGCAATGCGGGCAGATCCCAATCCGCCAGGTGCAACTGCAGGCGACCGGCTTGCAGCTGAGAAAAATCCAGGATGTCGTTGACCACTTGGAGCAAATGGGTGGTCGAACGCCGTATGTGGTCGACGATCTCGACCTGTTCGGGCCGGTCTGCCAACTCCTGACGCAGCACCCCATTGAAGCCCAAAATGGCGTTCATGGGCGTGCGCAGCTCATGCCCAACTGCGGCCACAAACTCGTCCTTGTGCGCTTGGGCCAGGATCAAGGCTTCATGGGTTTTGTGCAGGTCGGTGTTGCGCTGGTCAACACTGCGCTGCTGTTGCCTGTTCAGGTGGTCATAGACATAGACCGCCACCATCAAGCTGGTCAAGGTCAACGCATGGTTCATCATGGCCCAGGGAATCGCCCGTGCACTCATCTGGGTAGCGGGGTGGATGGGGCCCTGCACCGTGATCGCCCACAAGGCCAGCAGAGCCAGCAGCAAAACACCGATCCAGACCAGCGTCGCACGTGGGCCGAGCAGCAACAGCACCGGCACCGCCAACACCGTCAACCAAACCAAGGCATTGGAGTTGATGCCCCCCCGATTGACTGGCAATGTAGAGGACCAGCAAGCCAGACATCGCCGTCAGGCCGTGCACCACATAGGGGTAGAGCCGCTGGCTGCGCAGCGTGGGCAGCAGCAGCAAGCACAGCACCGAGAGCAGCAGGTTGGCGTTGCGGTCGTAGTAGCCCGGGAAGAACAGGTAAAAAACCAGCGAGTTGAGACCGACGGCCACCAGGTAAATCGCCAGCATGCGTGGGCGGTTCAAGTTGAACCCCTCGAAAGCGCCCAGCACCCTGTTCACCGTTGACCTCTGTTCGCCCATGGCCATCTTGGGCTTAGCCGCGCAACTTCTCGACCAAGCCGTTGAGTTCGTCCAGCGAGCCGAACTGAATCGTCAGCTCGCCCATCTCTTCAATCCTGCCCATGCGCTTGACGCGTTTCTTGACCTTGACTTCGACCTGCGCCATGAGGAGATCGGACAATTCTTCTTCCACCCGGCGTACATCACGCGTCTTTTCCTTCTTGGGCTTTTGCGTGACCAGGTTGAATTCGGCGCCGAGCTTCTTGGCCAGGCTCTCGGCCTCGCGCACCGACATTTTTTGGCGGCAATCTGGTTGGCCGCAGTAATTTGCGCCGCCTTGTCCAGAGACAACAGGGCACGGGCATGGCCCATGTCCAGATCGCCCGCCATCAACATGCTTTGCACCGGCTCGGCCAAATTCAACAAACGCAGCAAGTTGCTGCCCGCGCTGCGCGAGCGACCAACGGCCTGGGCCGCCGCTTCGTGAGTGAGCCCAAACTCTTTGATCAAGCGTTGCAAACCCTGGGCTTCTTCCAGCGGGTTGAGGTCTTCGCGCTGAATGTTTTCGATGAGCGCCATGGCCGCTGCCGCTTCGTTGGGCACGTCGCGCACCAGCACCGGCACGCTCTCCAAGCCCGCCAGCTTGCTGGCCCGAAAGCGCCGTTCGCCCGCGATGATCTCGTACTTGCCCGCGTGCTCACCGTCCTTCAACTGGCGCACCAGAATCGGCTGCATGATGCCCTGGGCCTTGATGGATTCGGCCAATTCGTACAAAGCGCCCTCGTCCATGCGGGTGCGCGGCTGGTACATACCGGGCACCATTTGGTCCAACTTGAGTTGCTGGGCAAGCCACTTTCGGCATAAGACGCCGTGTCCGGTGCGTCTTCGACCGTCGGGCCCAACAGGGCTTCAAGTCCTCGGCCAAGACCTTTGGGTTTTTTGGTGACCATGGTCAATCCTTCAAGAGTGTTTGCAAAAGGGCATGGCCTTGCGGCCAATCGCCCAAAGAAGATTCGGCGTTGATGTGCCCCGCCGCGCCCAGGCTCAGCCAGTGCGCACCCCAATCTTGGGCCATGCCCTGAGCACGTTCTGACGAACAATAGGGGTCGTCCAAGCTGCCCACCAGCATGCTTGGAAAGGGCAAGCGCTGGCGCACCACCGGTGACCAACCGGGCAGGCGGTCGCGCATGTGGGGCACTTCGGTGTCGCCCGGCGCCACCAACAAAGCCCCCTGCACGCGTTCGGTGTGCCGCGACACCGCCGCCCAAGCCGCCACCAAAATACAGCCCAAACTGTGCGCGGCAAACACCACACGGCCCGGCGCATCGATGACGGCTTCGTCCAAGCGGGCCATCCAATCACCGCGCAGCGGGTTGAACCAATCGTTTTGCTCGACCACGGTGTACGCATGCCGATGCGCCCAGCGCATTTGCCAATGCTCAGGGCCACTGCCCTGCCAACCGGGCAAGATCAACACGGTGGCGGACATTCAGAGCGATGGTGCTCGCCGCACCAACTCACGCGCGAACTCGACATAGGCTTGACTGCCTTTGGCCGAGGGGTCAAACACCACGCCCGGCAAACCGTAGCTGGGCGCTTCGGCCAAACGCACATTGCGCGGGATCACCGTGTCAAACACCTTGTTGCCAAAGTGCGCCTTGAGCTGATCGCTCACCTGCACTTGCAAGGTGATGCGGGGGTCAAACATGACGCGCAAAAGGCCAATGATCTTCAGTTCTTTGTTCAGGTTGGCATGCACCTGTTTGATGGTGTTGACCAGGTCCGTCAGGCCTTCCAGCGCAAAGTATTCGCACTGCATGGGCACGATCACGCCGTGCGCCGAACACAGGCCATTGAGCGTGAGCATGGACAAGGACGGCGGGCAGTCAATCAGCACAAAATCATAAGCAGCATCGGCAGCGGCCAAGGCGTTTTTCAGGCGTTGGTCGCGGCGCTCCAGCTGCACCAGCTCGATTTCGGCCCCAGCCAACTCTCGGTTGGCACTGAGCACGTCATAACCGCATTTGTCGGCCTTGACCACCGCCTCCTGGATGCTGGCAGACTCCAGCAAAACATCGTAGACGCTCAACTCAAGCTTTCGTTTGTCAATGCCAGAGCCCATGGTCGCGTTGCCTTGGGGGTCCAGATCGATCAGCAAAACCCGCTGTCCAATTTTGGCAAGCCCCGCGGCGAGATTGACCGTGGTGGTGGTTTTGCCAACGCCGCCTTTTTGGTTGGCAATGCAAATGATTTTGGCCATGGTGAGTCGTCCGATTTATTTGGAAATGGCCAACTTGACGCCAAAACCAATGAGAAAAATGCCCGCCAGCTTTTCCAGCCAACGACCTACGCGGGGGTTTGCACGCATGCGAGAGGCCAGATGGAATGTCAACAAGGTCATGCCCAAACCATACAAAAATGTCAAAAAAGCAATGGTTGCAGCCATCACGGCAAAACTGATCCAACCTTGATGAACGCTGGGGTCCACAAACAAAGGAAAAAACGCCATGTAAAAAACAATCGCCTTGGGGTTGAGCAAGGTGATGGCCAAGGCCTGCTGAAAATACTGGCGAGGGCGAATGTTCAAGACTGGGGCATCGCCCGGCTTGGCCCTCAACATCATCCAACCCAACCAAGCCAAATACAAGGCCCCCAGCCACTGCACGGCCACAAATGCCGCCGGGTATGTGGCCAGCACCGTGGCCACACCCGCCACCGCCATCCACATCAACACCTGGTCCCCAGCAATCACGCCCAAGGTGGCGCCCATCCCCCCGGCGATTCCGCCCTTGCCTGTGGAGGTGATCAAGGCCAGATTGCCTGGGCCAGGAATGGCCAGAAACAAGACAATCGCAGCGACAAAAGATCCGTAATCGGAAATTCCAAAAAACATGGGCTTTCTTTCTGGAGAGGTTCTTGCGAGTGTAAGTGATGGGCCACCCGCTGATGCGGCCTCTTTACAGGATGTTTCACGTGAACACCCGTTAACCTCGGCCCATAGTCGGCGCCTCACGCACCATTTAAGGCGGCAAACGGGGTTTTCTTGAGCAACTGCTCAGATGGGCTCGGGTCGCATCCACACCATGCGCCGCTCCACATCCAGCCCCGGAACCGTCAAGGGTTCCACGTGAAACACCTTCACGTCGGCAGGCAATGCAGCGATCTCGTCTTGCGGATGCTTGCCCTTCATGGCCATCCACACCCCGCCCTCAGCCAAGGCCGAACGCGACCAAGTCACAAAGTCGGGCAAAGAAGCGAAGGCGCGGGAGCAAATGACTTGGTACGGATCGGTCAGGGTCTCGACCCGCGCATGCAAGCCGCGCAAGTTGGGCAGCTTCAGGCTCACTGCCACTTGCTGCACAAACGCGGCTTTTTTGGCCACCGTGTCCACGCATCTCACGTTCAACTCGGGCATGCAAATGGCCAACACCACCCCGGGCAAGCCACCGCCCGAGCCCACATCCAACACGCGAATGGACTGGCCCTGAGTGTGCCGCGACAAGGGCGCAATGGCCGTCAAACTGTCCAACAAGTGGTGCGTGAGCATGTCCGCCGGGTCGCGCAGCGCGGTCAGGTTGTAGACCTTGTTCCATTTCTGGATCAGGGCCACGTAGCCCAAAAGGCGCTGAATTTGATCGTCTGACAAACTCAGGCCCAGGGCTTGCGCACCTGAACGCAGCCCCGCCTCCAAATTCACGCTCATGCCTGCACGCCCATCTCAACACGATCTTCTGCGGTTTGCATGAAGCCCTTGAAGCCACCCTTTTTCAAGTGAATTAAAAGCAATGACACGCTGGCGGGCGTGATGCCCGAGATGCGTGAGGCTTGGCCCAGTGTTTCGGGCCGGTGCTTGGCCAGCTTTTGGCGCGCCTCGATCGACAAGGCAGAGACCTGCATGTAATCCAGACTCTCGGGCAGGCGCAGGTGTTCGTAAAACGCAGCCCGCTCCACCTCGCCTTTTTGGCGGTCGATGTAGCCAGAATACTTGGCGGCAATCTCGACCTGTTCGATCACCGAGGGGCTCAGGTCACCCAAGGTTTCACGTGAAACATCAGCGCTGGCCATGCGGCCGCCATCGAGCGACATCAAAGCGGTGTAGCCCACATTCGGTCTTCGCAACAGGTCAAACAGGTTGTGCTCGTGCTCAATGGCCTTGCCCAACACCCGCTCGGACTCAGCCGCTGGCAGGTTCCGTGGGCTCACCCAAGTGGACTTCAGGCGCTCTGTTTCACGTGAACAGCATCGCGCTTGCGGCTGAACGCGTCCCAACGGGCGTCGTCCACCAAGCCCATTTGCCGCCCCACTTCCGTCAGGCGCGCATCGGCATTGTCTTCGCGCAGCTGCAGGCGGAACTCGGCCCGGCTGGTGAACATGCGATAGGGCTCGGTCACGCCCTTGGTGATCAGGTCGTCCACCAGCACGCCCAGATAGGCCTGGTCGCGCGAAGGCAGCCAGGCCTCCTTGCCTTGCACCTGCAGCGCGGCATTCAGGCCGGCGAACAGGCCCTGGGCCGCCGCCTCTTCGTAGCCTGTGGTGCCATTGATCTGGCCGGCGAAGAACAGGCCCTGGATGGCGCGGGTCTCGAAGCTGCTCTTGAGCTCGCGCGGGTCGAAGTAGTCGTACTCGATGGCGTAGCCGGGACGCAGGATGTGGGCATTCTCCAGGCCGGGGATGGACTGCACCGCGGCCAGCTGGATGTCGAAGGGCAGGGAGGTGGAGATGCCGTTGGGGTAGAACTCGTGCGTCGTCA
>JACDQO010000283.1 GCA_015657605.1 Limnohabitans sp.
CCGGCGCTTGGGCGGCTCGCCCAATGTGAGGATGAGCAAGCCCCCTGCAACGGCCAAGGCAGACACGCCCAACATGATGCTGGGCCACGGCAAGGCATCGGCCACAGCACGCAGCCCATGCGCACTGGCAGAGCCCAACACCAAAGCCCCCACCAAGTAGCCCAGAGCGGCCCCTAAGCCCTGTTGGTACCACTGCGATGCGATCTTCATGCCCACCGGGTAAATGCCCGCCAAGAAAAAACCCGTTGCAAAGCGCCAGACGAGCAAAGCCGTGAAGTCAGAAACCATGGCCCAAGCCCCCAAGGTGCAAGCAGCCCCAGACAAAGCGCAAAACAAAAAAACGCGTGTGGCGCGAAAGCGGTCAGCCAAAGCCAACAAAGCAAACACCAAGGTGCCCACAATGAACCCCGTTTGCAAAGCCGAGGTGAGGCTGCCCACAGCGGTGATCGGCCAACCCCATTCAAGTTGCAAGTCGGGCATGACGGCATTGACGGCGAACCACAGCGAAGTGCCAGCCAATTGGGCCAGCACCAACACGGGTAAAACATGAGGGGGAACAACATTCATGGGCGTGACTCATCGATGGCCAACCAACAAAAAGACTGAACCCAGCTCATGCCACGAGGCCTGTTGTTCGGATCACGTGTTTTGCAGCACCGCGCGCGTATGTTCGTCGGCAGGAAACATGTGCTCTACCCGCATGGACGCCAAGGTGATGTCATGGGGAGAGCCAAAAGTGCTGAACATGCGAAAGAACGCCAGCTCGCCGTGACCCGTCAGGAACCGCAAAGTCAGCAAGGGGTTGATGAAGGTAGGGCCCTGGTTGTTGCCACTTGCTTGCAGCAGCGGCGCGAACATTTGCACAAAAGCATCGACTTTGGGGGCCAATTCCGGCTGATCAACCAAATCACGTCTGAGTTGTGCCCAAAAATCGGCAGCCGCTTCCTCTTTGTTGATCACATACCCCATCAAGCCTTGAGGGTGCAGCACCAAATCTAACATATTGGGTCTGAATGGCGCGGATGCAAACAACTCGGGCATGAGCGTTTCAGCCAACCATTGCGCGCCACGGTTGAGTTGCAGCAAATCCCACTGCGCGCCGATGACCAGCGCAGGTTGCGGGTCATGGCTTTGCAACAAATGCGAAAGCGCTGTGCGCGCTTGTTCCAAATGGGGATCCTGCAAAGGTCTAGCGCTGAACATCGGCGCAAAACCCGCCAACTGAAGCAGCGCATTGCACGTGGACATAGGGAGTGACAGGGCTTCCAGCCACCTGAGCAACAACGGTCGGCTGGGTCGGCCCGTCCAGTTTCGACAAAGCTGATGTGCCTTTGAGAAACCCCCAAATGAAGTGACAAGGCCAATTGGCTCCAAGCTTGACGTTGTCGCGCCTGCTTCAATTGCTGGGCCAAAGATTCGCTGTTGATGCTCATCACAACATTGGATCACAGCCAAGCTGATTGACGATGACCTGAGAGGTAATTGAAAAGACGAACGGGTTGGGAGAAACTGCCACGACACCATTTAAAGGAGGATTCAAAACATGAACGCACCCGCCCTGCTCTTTCCAGCCGCTTCCCTCTTGCTGATAGGGTACTTGCTGTACCTCAACCAGCGAAAGCAAGACAAGGACGAAGCTGCCGCTCGCTGGAAGGCACCGGCCCTCTTGTCACTTCTGTTTGGCATGTTCTCGCTTTACACCGTCGCCACCGAGGGCCCACTGGGATTCATAGAAGAACACACACGAACCTTGTGGAGCAGCCAAATCTGGTTTGACCTCTTGCTGGGCGTTGCCGTCGCATTGTGGTGGATGGTGCCTCCAGCCAAAGCGGTTGGAATGCGGGTCTCCGCTTGGCTGGCTCTGGTGGCGGTCACAGGCAACATCGGTCTCTTGGCCATGCTGTCGCGCTTGTGGTGGTTGCAAGCCCAAGCTGCAGGGCGAAAAGACTGAAAGGTGATGTCTAGGGTGAAACGTCATGCTGGAATTTGGTCACGGCATCAACTCGGCCGTTGGCATTTCCCCGGGCAGACACGGTGCAAAGGATCAATACCAACAAGGGTTTTCCCTAGGATTATTTGCACCATCCAACTGAGCGAAGAAAATCAAGGTTTCATCACTTCAGATTCTTTGAACATGCCAAGAGCTAAAAAAAGTTGGAAAGACAAAATGGCGACCAAGCCACCGCACCATGTTGTTCTTGAAAAAGACTTCGCGGGCGTAAAAAGCGGCTCGAAACTGCACATCTCCAGCCCGCAGGAGATTGCCGACGAACTCAGAAAAATTCGTCCTGGTGAAACGGTTTCGCTGCAGCTATTTCGTCAAAAAATTGCCCAAGCACAAGCCTGTGATGCCACATGCCCCGTGTCAACCTCCATATTCTTGCGAATTGTTGCGGAGTACGCTTGGGAGGAGCACAACGAGAGAAATGTTCCGCTGGCCGATTTGCCACCGTTTTGGCGAGTCGTAGAGCCAGGAACCCCCTTGTCCAAAAAACTCAGTTTTGACCAGGCTTGGATCGCGTTGCAGCGGGAGCTGGAAAAAGACTTGGCTGGGGCATGAAAACCTGGAATGTCAAATTCCCTGGTCTTCGTCCTCATCACCTTGGGGACGTTTGACAGATGAGCAGCTGAATTTTTGTCCAATTCAGCTGCTTCTGGTTTTACTTTCTCGCTGGAGGCACGTCAGTGCAAGACCCGTGTGCCACCTCTGCCGCCATCCCAATGCTCTCGCCCAGCGTGGGGTGGGGGTGGATGGTTTTGCCGATGTCCACCGCGTCTGCGCCCATCTCAATGGCCAAAGCAATCTCACCAATCATGTCGCCCGCATGCGTGCCCACCATGCCGCCGCCCAAGATCTTGCCGTGGCCGTGGGCCTCGGGTGAATCGTCAAACAGCAGTTTGGTCACGCCTTCGTCGCGGCCGTTGGCAATGGCGCGGCCCGAGGCGGTCCAAGGGAACAAGCCCTTTTTCACCTTGATGCCTTGCGCTTTGGCTTGGTCTTCAGTCAAGCCCACCCAGGCCACTTCGGGGTCGGTGTAGGCCACGCTGGGGATGACGCGGGCGTTGAATGCCGCCGCTGCCAACTCTTTGTTGCCTTGCAGTTCGCCCGCAATCACTTCAGCAGCCACGTGTGCTTCGTGCACCGCTTTGTGCGCCAACATGGGCTGGCCCACGATGTCGCCAATGGCGAAGATGTGCGGCACGTTGGTGCGCATTTGAATGTCGACGTTGATGAAGCCACGGTCCGTCACGGCCACGCCTGCTTTTTCAGCGGCGAGTTTTTTGCCGTTGGGCGTGCG
>JACDQO010000284.1 GCA_015657605.1 Limnohabitans sp.
CCGTATTGCACGCCGCTCGGGGCAAGTGCTTTCGCAGTTGCGGCAGGTCAGGGCACCGGTCCAGGTGCATCTGGGTTTTGCGGGTGGGCGTTTCGCCTTCGAGCACCGCCTTCATCAAATAGATGCGGCCACGCGGGCCGTCGAGCTCGTCGCCCAGCAGTTGGTAAGTGGGGCAAGTGGCCGTGCAAAAGCCGCAGTGCACGCACTTGCGCAGAATGGCTTCGGCTTCTAGGCCGTCGGGGGTGTTTTGGTATTCGGGGGCGAGATTGGTTTGCATGACGATTCGCCTCAGAGGGGGTGCAAGCGACCGGTGGCGAACACGCCTTTCGGGTCAAACTGCTTTTGCAATTGTTGCTGGATGCGGTCTTGCACAGCATCCAGCGGGGTGTTCACACCGACGACTTTGTCCAGCTCGGCATGCGTGGCGCTGGCGCGGAACAGCGTGGCATGGCCACCCAACGATTGCGCCAACTCGCGCAGCGGGACTGCCGCCGTGGCCGGCGCCCACAGCCAACGCTGCGCACCTTGCCATTCAATGTAGGTGGAGTAGGGCAAATCCAAAACCGGCGCGGTTTGCGGCACCGACAGACGCCACAGGCAAGCGTCAGGATGGGGTGCATCAAAGAACGCCAGCGACTGCTCGGCGCTGGCGCGCCAATCTTGCGCGGCTTCGACGTTGTCCATGGCTTGCACCTGGGCGCCCAAAGCCACGGCATCGGCAGCCATCTTGCCGGTGGCCGACTGCACCGCCGCCACCGCACCACGCAAGCGCACAAACAAATAATCAGCCACCGGCTGGGCGGTGGTGTCGCGCACCCAAGCACTGGCATTGAGGGGCAGGGGCTGGCCGCCCCAGCGGTGCAGCAAATCCAGCGCCGGGCCTTGGGCCAGGCCCGCGATCATCAAAGTCGCCTCGGCCGGGGCCACGGGCAAGACTTTCAGGCTGACCTCGGTGATCAGGCCCAGCGTGCCCCAGCTGCCCGCCATCAGGCGGCTCACGTCGTAGCCCGCCACGTTTTTCATGACCTGGCCGCCAAAGGTCAGGTGCTCGCCCAAACCGTTGATAAAGCGCGCACCCAAAACAAAGTCGCGCACAGCGCCAGCGGTGGCGCGGGCGGGGCCGCTCAGACCAGAAGCGACCATGCCGCCCACGGTCGCATCAAGCCCGAAGTGCGGCGGCTCAAACGCCAGACACTGGCCTTTTTCGGCCAGTGCGGATTCCAGCTCGGCCAGCGGCGTGCCGCACCGGGCAGTGACCACCAGCTCACTGGGCTCGTAGCTCACGATGCCCCGGTAAGCCCGGGTGTCCAGCACCTCGCCCGTGAGGCTTTGGCCCCAAAAATCTTTGCTGCCACCACCGCGCAAACGCAGCACACGGCCATCCGCACCCGCCTGGCGCACGGCGTCGATGAGGGAATTGAGTTGAGCTTCCATGGGCCAAGATGGTACCCCCCGGCCTTAGGGGGCTGTGTGAATTTTTTGAACGATGGGGTTGTGGGAAATTGATAAGGATTGACGAAAATGAAACGACATCAAATATCAGACGACTTCAAACCCCTTCCGCATCCCTCAGGCGATCAATCAGATCATTGGTGATGTGTACTCCCCGGGTAGGCAACGGTTCGATGCCCAAATCCGCCAACTTTTTGTGGGTCTGGACCTTAAAACCGTTCACCGGCACCCCCGCCACCTCCACCCGCATCGCCCACACACACCCCGTCCCTGGGTACTGCGCCAGTTCGGCCTGGCTGCGGCCATGCCGGGATGTGGTGATGAACAAGGTTTTCAGGTCCTCACCGCCAAAGCAGGGCATGGTCGGACAGGGCACGGGCGTTACCACTTCGGCCAGCACTTCGCCTTGTGGCGAAAAACGCAGCAGGCGCCCGCCTTCGTATTGGGCAGACCAGTAGCAGCCTTCGGCGTCAACCGCCGCGCCGTCGGGTCGTCCGCCGTAGGGCGCGGCGCTGCCCCAGGCCCAGCCAGCGGGCTTGGGCGTGGCTTGGTAGAACACGCGGGGATTGGTGAGTTGGCCGCTGGCCGCGTCAAAGTCAAAAGCACGCACTTGGTGCGCGGCGGTGTCGGCCCAGTAGGCGGTGCGGCCTTCGGGTGACCAGGCCAATCCGTTGGCCGTCACCACCCCGTCCTTGTCGCCGCCCAACATGGCGTGCAGCCCTTGCCCGTCCAGCATGTAAAGCACGCCTAATGCTTGGTCTTTGGGTTCGTACAAGCTGCCCACCCAAAAGCGGCCTTGGGCGTCGCACTTGCCATCGTTGAAGCGTTGCTTGCGGGTGTCATAGGGCGCTGCCGCCAGCAGCTCCAAGGGGCCGCCC
>JACDQO010000285.1 GCA_015657605.1 Limnohabitans sp.
CAGCACATCGCCCAAATGCCCGCTTTGCTCCCCAGCGGCGATCACGGCGCGGTCAATTGCAGGAAATTCTTGCGGGTATTGCGCCAAAGCGCGGCCCAAGGTGCTGCCCGCATTGACTTCGGCGCGAATGGCCGCCATCAGGTGGCGCTGTTTGTCGTCCTCACCCTCTTCGGTCAGGGCGGCCAAAGCGCGTTCAACGGGCAAGCCGCTGCTCACCAGTCCGGCAAGTTGGCGTGTCCACACCGCGCGTTGGTTGGTGCTGAAGGCGCGGCCACTGCCGATGGGGCGTTGCCACCAAGGCAAGGCTTGGGCGGCTTCCCCTGCAGCACCGGATGCAATGGCTTCCACCAACAGCGGTACCAGCGACTGTGCGCGCAATTGTCCGCGCGCGGTTTTCAGGCTGTCGGCCTCCAGCGTGCCTTTGCGCAGGGCGCCATCGGCTTGCAGGGCTTCAAAACGGTAGGCGGGCATGGTGCAAATCTCAACGGCTGAAATAAAGCAAGCCGAGCTGGCCTTGCCAATTGAGATTGTGAGGGCTGACGGTTTGCACTTGCCCCAAAGGGCGTGATGTCCCCAGCGTGCCAAACCAGGCCCATTGGGGTGTCAGGGCGTAGCGGTAACTCATGCCCACACCCAGCGAGCCCAGTCCTGAATGCCAAGGCTCTGCCGGGGCGGGTGCTTGGCGCCACTGGGTGGCCCAGTGGTCGGCGGTGGCCCAATTCAAGCCGGCACTCAGGCTGAGGGCGCTGCGGTCGCTCAAAGGCAAGCCATACGCGGCCCCCACCGACAAGGTGGTGCCATCGCCTCGGTCCATCAGGTCCTGCGTCAGGTCGCTGCCCAGTGACCAATGCCGGTCGAGTTTGTAATTCACGCTCACCCGGCCCCGCAAGGTGTTTTGCCCGGAAGAAAAGCCATCGAAAGAGCTGTTGTCTTGCAGGTTTTGCACCCGGAGTGACAGCCCCACTTTCAGCCGCTCATCGTCACGCCATTGGTAAGCCAGGTTCGACTCTTTGCGGTAGCCGCTGAAACTCAACCATTCTGTGCCTGTGGGGTGACCGATGCGCCAACGCCCGTAGCGCAAACCCAGCACGGGCCGAAAATTCAAGCTGGTGCTGGCGTCTGCGGCATCGCGGCTTTGAAGCTTGACGCCCAAGGTGTACAACCAAGGGCTGGCGGAGGTATCGCTTGGAGCGGGGGTGGGCGTGGGCGTGGGCTCTGTTGTGGGTGCGGCAGCGGTCTCGGTCGCAGCGCAAGAAGCGCCACTCCACGCCAGCAAACCCCCGGCACCCAGTGCCCAAAGACATGGGGACATGCGAAAAGCGTGCGTGTGGTGCATCAAGGCTCAGTCGCGCGTCACGCGCAGCAACTCTTCGGCACTGGTCACGCCCGCATCGACCAAACGCTGCCCGTCTTCACGCATCAAGACCATGCCTTGCGCCAAAGCGGTGGTCCGCAAGTCGGCTTCGGCAGCGCGGTTGTGGATTTGCGCGCGGATCTCATCGCTGGCCACCAGCAACTCGAACACGCCCGTGCGCCCGGCGTAACCGGTTTGTCCACAGGCATCGCAGCCTGCGCCTGCGCAAACATGGCAGCGCTTGCGCACCAAGCGCTGGGCCAGCACCCCCAAGAGCGAGGAGCTGAGCAAAAACGGCTCCACACCCATGTCGATCAAGCGGTTGACTGCGCTGGCGGCATCGTTGGTGTGCAGCGTGGCCAATACCAGGTGACCCGTGAGCGAAGCCTGGATCGCGATTTGCGCGGTCTCGTGGTCGCGGATCTCACCGATCATGATCACGTCCGGGTCTTGTCGCAGGATGGCCCGAAGCGCTTTGG
>JACDQO010000286.1 GCA_015657605.1 Limnohabitans sp.
CCACCATGGCTTCGGGTGTTTTGCGCACATTGGCCAGCGAATGGGCGGGGCTGGCCGATACGGGCAGGGTTGAGTTTTTGTGCGCCTGCCTGCAGCGCCGCTTGGGCGCCGCGCAAATTGGGCACCAGCGCCATCACCCGCACGGCGCTGTGTCGCAACGCGTGCTGTACCACCTGCGCGGCATCGGCCATTTGCGGCAAGAGTTGGGCGGGTACAAACGAGGCGACTTCGATCTCGCGCAAACCCGCGGCTGCCAGCGCGTCGATCCAGCGCAGCTTGTCGGCGGTGGGCATGGTGGCCTTGACAGATTGCAGGCCATCGCGCGGGCCGACTTCGCTGATCAGGATTTCTGGACTTGGGTGACGTGTCATGCCTGAATTAAACCGCAGTGCGCAGCGGTGTTGGGCCCGGCCAGATCGACCGGCATTTGTGCATAAAAGTCATGGGTCTATGAAGATTCGGCGGGTTTATCGGCGTCTAAATTTAGAATAGAGTGTTTGATCCCATGGGCCCTATGGCAGCCAGCCTGCTTTTTGATGAGGCCGTCCCCCATTTTTTGACTTGACCCCAGAGGTTTTCATGACTGCACGCACCGCGATCCACAACCTGCAAGTGGCCAACCCCTTGCTGAGTTTCATCAACGACCAGATGTTGCCCGCCACCGGCGTGGACAAAGACAAGTTCTGGAAAGGCTTCAACGACATCGTGGCTGATCTGGCCCCGAAAAACATCGCCTTGTTGGCCGAGCGTGACCGCATCCAGACCGCCATGGACCAGTGGCACACCGCCAACCCAGGTCCCCTCATCGCAGGTGAGTCCAAGTCCTCTGAGGGCAAGGCCATGAAGGCCTACCGCAAATACCTCGCGCAAATTGGCTATTTGGTGCCCGAGCCCAAAAACGCCCAAGCCACCACCGCCAACGTGGACGCCGAGTTGGCCAAGCTGGCTGGCCCACAGCTGGTCGTGCCGATCTTGAACGCGCGTTACGCTCTGAACGCTGCCAACGCCCGTTGGGGTTCTTTGTATGACGCGCTGTATGGCACCGATGCGATCAGCGAGGCCGACGGTTGCGAAAAAGGCTCGGGCTACAACCCCAAGCGCGGCGCCAAAGTCATCGACTACTGCCGCAACGTGCTCGACCGCACGGCACCCCTGAAGACAGGCTCGCACGTGGGCAGCAAGGGCTACGCCGTGAAAGCGGGCAAGCTGGTGGTGACCCTGGCCAACGGCAAGAGCACCACACTGGCCAACGCCAAGCAGTTCGTGGGCTACACCGGTGACGCCAAAGCCCCCGCCTCGGTGCTGTTCGTCACAACGGCATCCACCTCGACCTGCAAATCAACAAGACCACGCCGATTGGCAAGACCGACCCGGCGGGTGTGTCCGACCTGATCGCTGAAAGCGCTTTGTCCACCATCCTCGACCTGGAAGACTCGGTCGCCGCGGTGGACGCCGACGACAAGGTGTTGGCCTATGTCAACTGGCTGGGCATTTTGCAAGGCACCTTGAGCGAAGAAGTGCAAAAGGGTGGCAAGACCTTCACCCGCACCATGAACGGTGACCGCGAGTACACCAAGCCCACCGGCAAAGGCTCTGTCAAGTTGCACGGCCGCTCGCTCATGTTTGTGCGCAACGTCGGTCATCTGATGACCAACCCCGCTATTCTTTACAAAGGCGCGGACGGCAAAAACCACGAGATCCCAGAAGGCATCCTGGACGCCATGATCACCGTGACCTGCGCCTTGGTGGACCTGCAGAAAAAGTCTTCGCACCCCCTGCGCAACAGCCGCACCGGCAGCGTTTACATCGTCAAGCCTAAGATGCACGGCCCCGCCGAAGTGGCGTTTGCCGACGAGTTGTTTGGTCGCGTCGAAAAAGTCATCGGCATGAAGCCTTCCACCGTCAAGCTGGGCATCATGGACGAAGAGCGCCGCACCAGCGCCAACCTCAAAGCCTGTATTGCTGCTGCCAAGAGCCGCGTGGCCTTCATCAACACGGGCTTTTTGGACCGCACAGGCGACGAGATGCACACCTGCATGCTGGCCGGCCCCGTCATGCGCAAGGGCGACATCAAGAACAGCACCTGGCTGGGCGCGTACGAGAAGAACAACGTCAACGTGGGCCTGGCCTGCGGCTTGCGCGGTCGTGCACAGATCGGCAAAGGCATGTGGGCCATGCCCGACCTGATGGCCGACATGCTCAAGGCCAAAATTGGCCACCCCATGGCCGGTGCCAACACCGCTTGGGTGCCCAGCCCCACCGCCGCCACCTTGCACGCCATGCACTACCACCAGGTCGACGTGCCTGCGCTGCAAAAGCAGATGGAAAAAGCGGTCGCCAAGCAAGACGCCAAAACCTTGCGCGAAACCACCCTCAACGCTTTGTTGCAGTTCCCAGTGGTCGCCAAAGACGCGGCCAACTGGTCGGCTGAAGACAAACAAAAAGAACTCGACAACAACGCCCAAGGCATCTTGGGTTACGTGGTGCGCTGGGTCGACCAAGGCGTGGGCTGCTCCAAGGTGCCCGACCATCAACGGCGATGGGCCTGGACTGGAAGACGCGCCACCTTGCG
>JACDQO010000287.1 GCA_015657605.1 Limnohabitans sp.
GCTGGCGCGGCAACATGGCCAGCCAGCTGGGCTTGGAGTCAGTTGAATGGCGCGTGTTCCAAAGCCGAGCATCGGTGCAGTGCGTGCGCGCGACGAGGCCGACATCGGCTTTTTTGCCATCGACCCGGTGCGCGGCGAAGGCCTTCATTTTCACCGCCCTATGTGCAAATCGAAGGGGCCTACATGGTGCGCAGCGACTCGCCGCTGCAAAGCAACGACGAGGTGGACCAGGCCAGCCACCGTGTGACGGTGGGCGCAGGCAGCGCCTACGATTTGTTTTTGACCCGCCACCTGAAACACGCCCCCATCGTGCGCGCACCGAGCTCACCCGCCGTGGTCGATGTGTTCATGGCCCAGCAGCTTGAGGTGGCCGCTGGCGTGAAGCAACAGTTGCAGGCCGACGCCATGCGCCTGCCCGGCGTGCGCCTGCTGCCCGGCCGCTTCATGGTCATCCACCAAGCCATGGGCATGCCCGCCAAGCGTTGTGCCCAAGCACGCGAGCACCTGAACGCCTTTGTGGAAGACGCCAAACGATCAGGCTGGGTGGCCGAGGCTTTTGTCCGGCATGCCATTGAAGGTGCTGCAGTGGCACCACCGGGCTATCCCGCACACGACTGATCGTCCTCAGGTCCGGTGATAAATTGGGGTTGGATTTTTCAACCTCAGAGACATACCGATGACTTCCCCCAAAACAGACCGCCTGCCCGAAATCCCGCGTGAACAAATGACCGACGCCCAACGTGCGGCGGTGGACGAACTGGTCAGCGGGCCACGCGGCAAACTCTCTGGCCCCTTTGTGCCTTTGATGCGCAGCCCAGAGCTGATGCGCCGCTTGCAAAAAGTGGGTGAATACCTGCGCTACGACAACACCGTGGGTTTGCACAACTCGGAATTCGCCGTGCTGGTGGTGGCGCGCCACTGGTCGCAACCGGTGGAGTGGCACATCCACAAACCGATTGCCATGAAAGCGGGCGTGAGCGAAGAGACCTGCGACGCGATTGCCGAAGGCCGCCGCCCGCCGAACATGACGGCCGAAGAAACCGTGGTGTACGACTTTTTGCAAGAGCTGCTGCACAACCAGTCGGTGAGCGACGTGACCTGGGCCGCTGCACAAAAGATGTTTGGCGACCAAGGCGTCATCGACATGACGGCGCACTGCGGCTACTACAGCTTGCTGGCCATGGTGATGAACACCACGCGCCGCAGCGTGCCGGATGGGGCCGCGCCGGGCATTGCACCGTTTCCCCAGTAAATCGGGTCTTTCAAGCCGCCTTGAGCGGCAGCCCAATCAGCGCAGACAACTCATCCAGCCCCAAGCCCTCAACCATGTCGATCACCTCCAGCCCCTGCGGCGTGCAAGCCAGCGTGGCCAAGTCGGTGTAGACGCGTTTGACACAGCCAATGCCGGTCAGCGGGTAGCTGCAGGCTTGGACCAGTTTGCTTTGGCCCTGCTTGGTCTGCAGGTCCATCATGACCCAGGTTTGTTTGGCCCCAACGGCCAAGTCCATGGCACCACCCACGGCGGGAATGGCATCGGCCTCGCCGGTATGCCAGTTGGCCAGGTCGCCTGTGGCGCTGACTTGAAACGCCCCCAACACGCAGATGTCCAAATGCCCGCCGCGCATCATGGCAAAGCTGTCGGCGTGGTGAAAATACGCGCCTCCGGGAAGCAGGGTCACGGGCTGTTTGCCTGCGTTGATCAGGTCGTAGTCTTCTTGGCCTTTGGCCGGAGCCGGGCCCATGCCCAAGATGCCGTTTTCGCTGTGCAAGAGCACTTCGCGGCTGGCAGGGATGTGGTTGGCCACCAAGGTGGGCTGGCCAATCCCTAAGTTCACCGTGGCGCCCTCGGGAATGTCTTGCGCCACGCGGGCGGCCAATTCGTCTTTGCTGCGTCGGGTGTAGCTCATGCCTTGATGCCTCCGGCCTGCGTGGCCACACGGTCGATCTTGACCACCGCTTGAACAAAAATACCGGGCGAGACCACGGTCTCGGGGTCCAACTCGCCCAAAGCCACTTGCTCGTGCACCGTGGCCACGGTTTTGCGGGCCGCCATGGCCATGATGGGGCCAAAGTTGCGCGCCGCCTTGCGGTAGGTCAGGTTGCCCAGCGGTCGCCGCGCTCGGCTTTGATGAGCGCCAAGTCGGCGTGAATGGGCGTTTCGTACACGTACATGCGGCCATCGATTTCGCGGGTCTCTTTGGGCGAACCGTCGCCGTGCTTGGCCAACTCGGTACCAAAGCCGGTAGGGGTGAAAAAACCACCGATTCCCGCACCAGCAGCACGAATGCGCTCGGCCAAATTGCCTTGGGGCACCAGCTCCAGCTCCAGCTGGCCCGATCGGTACAGACCATCAAAAACATACGAGTCAGCTTGCCGGGGGAAGCTGCAATGATCTTGCGCACCCGGCCCGCTTTGAGCAAAGCGGCCAAGCCGTGCTCGGCATTGCCCGCGTTGTTGTTCACCAAGGTGAGGTCCCGTGCACCTTGCGCCAGCAAACCTTCAATCAGCTCGTCCGGAATGCCGGCCGTGCCAAAGCCCCCGATCATGACGGTGGCCCCATCGGGGGTGTCGGCCAAGGCCTCGGCGACCGACGAAACGAACTTGTTGATCATGTCTTGTGTGCCTCATTTCAGCCAATCGAGCTTAGCCTCCCTGAGCCCGTATGGAAAGCCAGCAAGCACCTTAGAAGACACCTGCGTGACTAAAGCTTGCACCAAGCGTCTCCTGCCTTGCTGCTGTGGCCAAGACCTGAAAGTGTCACCCCAGCACCCACTTGGCGGCGTAAATGTACACAGGGATTCCAAGCAAGATGTTCATGGGAAAGGTGATGCCCAAAGACAGGCCAAAGTACAAGGAGGGGTTGGCCTCAGGGATGGCGTAACGCAATACGGCGGGCACCACAATGTACGAGGCACTCGCCGACAAGACCATCAACATGGCGGCATCGGCCACGGGCATTTTCAACACCACCGCCAAGCCCAATGCGATGCTGGCATGGACCCATGGCCCCACCGCTGCATAGAGCAATAAAAAACCAGAAGTTTTGCGCGCCTCGGCAAAATTGCGCGCCACCATCAGGCCCATGTCCAGCAAGAAGAAGGCCAACAAACCTTTGAACAGATCGCCTGCAAAGGGCTGCATCATGGTTTTACCGGCTTCGCCGCTGACATAGCCAATGATCATCGAGCCAATCAAGAGCAGGTGCGCGCCATCTGTGAACGATTCGTGCAATATTTTGCGCAAAGAAAATCCACCTGCTGAGCCTTGCCCCTGTTGGGCCAAGCGTTGGCGGTTGGCATTGGCCAGCAACACCGCCATGATGATCGCCGGGGATTCCATGATGACCATGGCCACCGTCATATGCCCGCCGAAACTCAAGCCACTGGCC
>JACDQO010000288.1 GCA_015657605.1 Limnohabitans sp.
CCTATTCGCTGGTGTACGGCGCTTTTGCGGCGGTGCCGATTTTGCTGGTCTGGATTTATGTGACCTGGCTGCTGGTCTTGCTGGGTGCGGTGCTGGCGAGCAGTTTGCCCGAGTTGGGGCGCCAGGCCTGGCGCAAACCCGAAGGCGCTGGGTGGTCATTTCGCTTGGCTTTGGAGGTGTTGGCCGAGTTGAACGCCGCCAAAGTCACCGAGCGACGTGGGCGCAGCGTCGACGAGCTGGCTGCGCTCTTGAGGGTTGAAACCGACGAGTTGCGCCAAGTGCTGGCGGTGCTGCAAAGCTTGGACTGGGTGGGCCGCTTGAGTGAGCAAAACGACCTGGGTCAAGCCCGTTTGGTCTTGCTGGTGGACCCTCACATGGCCAGTGTGGCGCCGCTGGCCGATCGTTTGTTGGTGCTGCGGGGATCGCCCACCGATCCGCTGTGGCTGCAAACCGGGCTGGACCAGATTCGACTGGTGCAACTGTTTAAAAGCTGACGCGCCCGCGCCACATGTCGCGGTACATGACCCAGTCGCCCAGGAAGCTGTAGAGGGGGCGTTTGAAGCTGGCGGGTTTGTTCTTCTCGAACACAAAATGTCCGATCCAGGCGCAGCCGTAACCACACAGCAGGGCGTACAAAAAGTACTGTGGTTTGCCGTCACGGCCAGCATGGCCAAACACATCAGGCTCAAAGTGCTGCCCACAAAATGCATGCGGCGGCAGGTGCGGTGGCTGTGCTCGCTCAAATAGAAGGGGTAGAACTCGGCAAAGCTGGCGTGCTGGGCTGCAGGTGTTTCAGCGGGGTTCATGGTGTGTCTCCTGGGGTGGATCAGATCGAAAAAGGTGCCTGCAAAAGCCGCGAAACCGCGCCCGACCACCGCGCACCGGGGCCTGGGTGAGTTGGTAGTTTGGAAAGCGTTGCAAAAACCGCCCGATGGCCACGCGCCCCTCTAAACGCGCCAGGCTCAGGCCCGCGCACTGGTGCACGCCAAAGCCAAAAGCCAGGTGTTTGTTGCCGGTGCGGCGAAGGTCCAACTGTTCGGGGTTCTCGTACACCGCCGGATCGCGGTTGGCCGCTCCAATGCACAACGTGACCAAGGCCCCCGCAGGCAGATCGACGCCATTGACCTGCGTGGCTTGCAGGGCGCGGCGGTTGCCCAGTTGATTGGACGATTCAAAACGCAAAAACTCGTCCACCGCCAACCCCGTGATCTGATCACGTTCTTCGGCGCTGGCAGCGGCTTGCAGCTCGGACTTCAGTTGTTCGCGCTGCGCAGGCCATTCTTGCAGGCTGATGAGGGCGTTGCCGATCAGGTTGGTGGTGGTCTCGTGCCCGGCGTTGAGCAAAAACACGCAGTTGTGCAGCAGCTCGACTTCGCTCAGGGCGTCTACACCCCTGTCTCCATCTTCCTCACCCTGGATCAAGCGGGTCAGCACATCGTGCTCCGGGTCACCGGGGTGCTGGCGGCGATGCGCCACCAACTCTCGCAGATAGGCGAGGAACTCGGTCACGCTGCGGTTGCCGAGTGTTTCTTGCTCCGGCGTGAGGGCGGGCTCCAGTGCACCCAAAATGGCCAGCGACCAGGCCCGCAGTGGTTCGCGGTCTGCTTGTGGCACATCCAGCAAATTGCCAATGATCTCCACCGGTATGGCCGAGGCAAAGTCTTCGATCAGGTCGCCGCCGCCTTGGGCCTCGATCTTGTCCAGCAGGCTGTCGACCAACAACACCAAGCCGGGCTCCATGGCTTCAATCGCGCGGCGGGTGAGCGCCCCCATGATCAGGCGGCGCACCCGTGTATGTCGGGGCGGGTCGTTGAAGACCAAGCTGTTGGTGTGGTGCTCGAACAGCGGAGCAGACCACCGGGGGTGCCAAGGGCGGCTGGTTGAAAGGCGCGTGGTTGTATTTGGGGCCGAACTCGACTTGTTTGTCAGAGCTGAAGACCTTGGCGTCGCGGTACACCTGCCACCAAGTCGGCATTGGCGCGTGAGGAAATACGAGCCGTCGGGCATGCGCTTGAAGGGCTCAGACTCGCGCAGCGCGGCATAGACCGGATACGGGTTGTCCAAAAAGTCGCGGGGTAAGGCCCGCAGGTCCAGCGAGCGGGCGATGGTCTGCGCCCTCTCAGCCGACAAGGGCGGGGTGATGTGGGCAGCCAGTGTGTTCATGTTTTTGGGGTGTACCGCTGAGTGTGAAGGGGCGTCACGCTCACGGTTTCAAAAAATCCTTGAGCGCCTGCAACACGCCTTCAGGCGCTTCGGTCATGAGCGAATGGCCTGCGGGCAGCTTCACCACTTTGGCTTTTTTGGACAAGTCGATCAGGCTTTGCGCGGCCTTGGGTGGCGTCATCTGGTCGGCGTTGCCCAGCACAAACAGGGTAGGGCAGGCCACTTGCGGCATGGCGGCCTCTGCGCCTCGGTAATCGTCGCAGGCCTTGAAACCGGTGTGGAACACATTGACTTGGGTGTTGCTGGCCAGCACGCGGCGCATCAGCGCCTTGCTGCCGCCATACAGCCAAGTGCCGGGGCCCAGGGCCGAAGGCGGTGGTGCCAACGTGGAGTGCGAAAAGCTGTTGACCATGTCGATCGCTTTGAACGGGGCGCTGACCGATAAGTCGAGCAAAGCGGGCGACACAGCCATGGGGTAAGCAGTACCCACCATCACCAAATGGCTCACGCGCCCCGGATGCGCTGCCGCGTCGCGTGCGGTGGCTTCGAGTGCGATGAGGGAGCCAAAGCTGTGGCCGATCAGAGCGGCTTTGTCGATCTTCAGCGCATCAAGCAGGGCGATGACGGTGTCGGCCGCTTCTTCCACGCTTTGCGGCGGCGTGCCTGCGCTTTTGCAATGGCCGGGCAGGTCGATGGCCAGCACGTTCCAGCCGTGGTGCGCCATGTAGCGGGTCTGCAAAATCCAGACGCTGTGGTCGTTGAGCACGCCATGGACGAACACGGCGGTGGGTTGCGCGGGATTGAAGGGCTTGCTGCCGGTGTAGGCGTAAAGCTCGTGGCCTTGTACGGAGATCTTCATGGTCAGGCTCCTGCTTTCTCGGCTGCTTTGAGTGCCTTTTTCAGGTCGTCAATCAGGTCGGCCGGGTCTTCCAGACCAATCGACAGCCGGATCGTTCCTGGGCCAATGCCGCTGGCTCCCAGAGCCTCGTCGCTCATGCGGAAGTGCGTGGTGCTGGCCGGGTGGATCACCAGGCTGCGGCAGTCGCCCACATTGGCTAAGTGGCTAAGACTCGTAGGGTTTCGATGAACTTTTGGCCTTGGGCGCGAGAGCCCTTGATGTCAAAACTGAACACCGAGCCTGCGCCACGCGGCAAGAGCTTTTGTGCCAAGGCGTGAGACGGGTGGCTATCCAGCATGGGGTGGCCCACGCGGCTGACCAGCGGGTGCGCGGCTAAAAACTCCACCACTTTGGCGGTGTTCTCCATGTGCCGGGCCATGCGCAGGGGCAGGGTTTCGATGCCTTGCAAAATCAGCCAAGCGGTGTGCGGGCTCATGCAAGCGCCAAAGTCGCGCAGCCTCGCGCCGGCCGC
>JACDQO010000289.1 GCA_015657605.1 Limnohabitans sp.
GTTGATTTTGGGGGGCAGGGGGCGCCACGCGTGGGGCTTTGCTCCCGATCTTGGCCGAGCACCCAAGCGAGCTTGTGATCGTCAACCGCACCGTGGCCAAGGCGCAAGAGCTGGCGGCATTGGCGCACCAGCACCAGACGGGCCAAGTCCCAGTGCAGGGGCTGGGCTATGCCGACTTGCAGGGGCAGATGTTTGACGTGGTGCTCAACGCCAGTTCGTCCAGCCTTATGGCCGAGCTGCCGCCCTTGCCCGCCAGCGTGTTTGGCCCTGGCTGCCTGGCCTATGACCTGACCTATGGCAAAGGCCTGACGCCTTTCCTGAAGCTGGCGCAGCAAGCGGGCGTGACGCGTCTCGCCGATGGCGTAGGGATGCTGGCCGAACAAGCCGCCGAGGCCTTTGAGTGGTGGCGCGGCATCCGGCCCGACACGGCGGCCGTCATCCAAAAGCTGACGGTGCCCTTGGTGTGAGCTGAGCCTGCAGAAGTTTGATCTGAATGGGGTATGGTGCTTGTTTTGAATCCAAGAAAGAACGCATGAAAACGCTTTACCGCTTGCTGATGGTTTGTGCGGCTGTTGTGACAGCGCCGGCTTGGGCCTCGGGCGAGGGCACTTACAAGGCCGTGTGTGCCAGTTGCCACGGACAGGCCTTCCCCAAGTCGCCGCAATTGGGCAACAAAGCCCAGTGGGCGCCGCTGATTCGTGAAGGCCAAGTCACCCTCACCGCTCATGGCTATGTGGGCGTCCGGGGCATGCCCGCCAAAGGCGGTCAAGCCGACTTGACGCTGGAGGCCTTCGCCGAGGCCGTGAACCACATGGTCAACCTGTCTGGCGGCAACTGGAAAACACCGGACGCCAAGACCTTGCAAGCCATGCAGTCCGAAGTGGCCAAGCGCCAAAAATCCAAAGCCGCTAAGGCAGGCGGCTAACGCTTCGCCACCGCCTTGGCCCATCAAGGGTTTGATCGCAGGACCTGCATATTTTCCTCCCATACCCTTGGGTCTATACCCTCTGATCGACCCCAAACACCCCTTTTGGGAGATGGCCTAAGGGCCTGAAACGCAAGACGATGCAGGACATTGTTTTGAATCAGGAGCGCACCATGGGCATACAGCACAAGTTTCGAACTCTCAAACCCTGGGCTTGGTCAGGCCTGGCGCTGGCCACCGCTGGCTTGGTGGCCTGCGGGGGCAGTGGTGGCGGTACGTCCACCGGCACGCTCAATCTGGCCATGACCGATGCACCGGCCTGCGGCTATGACCATGTGTATGTCACGGTGAACAAAATCCGTGTGCACCAAAGCGCGGCGGCCGATGGCACCGAGCTGCTGGGCTGGCGCGAGTTGAGCATCCCCACCCAGCGCATCGATTTGCTGTCGCTCACCAACGGCGTGTTGCAAGAGCTCGGCAGCATGCCCTTGCCTGTGGGCAATTACCAGCAGCTGCGCCTGGTGCTGGCCGACAACCCGGCCAACCCTTCTACTGCGAATCCGCTGGCCAATGCCTTGGTGCTGTCGGGCAGCAACACCGAAATCCCTTTGACCACGCCCAGCGCACAGCAAAGCGGTTTCAAGCTGCAAGCGCGTTTTGATGTGCAAAGCGGGCAGGTGGCCGACATGGTGCTGGACTTTGATGCGTGCCGCTCCATCGTCAAGGCCGGGGCTTCCGGGCGCTACAACCTCAAGCCCGTGGTGGCGGTCATCCCGCGGCTGACCACGGCCATCGAGGGTTTTGTGGACCCTGCTGTGGCGTCCGGCGTGGTGGTGTCCACACGCGATCCGGACAACAACGTGCGTGCCACCGTGCCCAACCCCGTCACGGGCAAATTCACCTTGGCTTATTTGCCCGAGAACACCAGCTACACCGTGGTGGTGGCGGGTCAAAACCTGACCACCGCAGCCATCACCAACGTGCCGGTGTCTTTGGCCATGGGCGTGACCAGGCTCAACACGGCTCAAACCCCGATCATGCCCAGCGCTTCGGCCATGGCCACGGTCGCGGGTGTGGTCAGTTTCAGCAGTGCGCTGCTCACCGATGCGCGGGTGTCGGCCAGCCAGACGCTCAGCACAGGCCAGTCTGTCGCAGGGTGGCATCCATGGGCGTGGACCCTGTCACGGCCGAGTACACGCTGGCCTTGCCCTTGGCTGCCGCCGTCAAGGCGCCTTATGTGTCGGGATCGCCCTTGGTGTTCACCACCGACAGCATGGTGGCTGGACGCTACAACATCAATGGAACGGCCACGGGCTACACCACGCAAAGCACCAACCCTGTGCTGGACTTGGGGCTGGCGGGCAGCACCACCGTCAAGGACTTGGTGTTGGTGCCCTGAATGAGGCCCATCGGTGTTATCGGTCAGTCGGGGATGGCTGACTGACTGGGCCTCAGGGGGTCTGCCGCTTGGCCAACAGCGTGACCAACTCGGGCACAAGGGCTTGCGGATCGCCTTCATGGCAGGCCGTTTGCAGTGTGTTTTTGATGGCCTCGGCCACCGTGCGTTCGGCCTGCGTGTCGGTGGCCATCTGGTGGTAATAGCTCAGGTCCTTGAGCGCATTGCTCATGCTGAAGCGCAGGCCCGAGGTGTCGCCCGCCGTCTGCATGGGTTTCAAGCGATCCAGCGCCGCGCCCCAGCCGCCGCCTTTGGACAGCACTTCCACAAAGGTGTGGGCGTCCACCCCGGCCCGTTGCGCGCAGGCAGCGGCTTCGGCCAGCAGGGTCACGGTGCCCAGCGACACATAGTTGTGCAACAGCTTCATGCGGTGGCCTGAGCCAATCGGGCCGGTGTGCACGATGTTCTCGGCAAAGCAGGCCAGGATAGGTTTGCAGCGTTCAAACAAAGCCGCGTCGCTACCCACCAACAGGTTCAGGCGTCCTTCGGCGGCTTCTTTGGGGGTACGCGTCATGGGCGAATCGAGAAACTGACCGCCTTGGGCGATCACCAGGGCCGCGACTTTTTCAGTCGACGCGGGCACGGCGGTGGAGCAGTCGATCACGATGGTGCCGGGCCGCAGGCCCTTCAAGACACCGTCCTCACCCAGCAGCACCGCCTCGACCTGCGGCGTGCCGGTCACGCACAGGATGATCACATCCGATTGCGCCGCCAAGGCCTGGGGGGGTGGTGCAGGTGCGCGCGCCTGCGGCCAACAGCGCGTCCAGGGGCTGGTTGCCGGGGTGCTCCAGCACCGTCAGGCTTTGCCCGTGCTTGAGCAAGTTGCTGGCAATGCCGTGGCCCATCATGCCGATGCCGATCATGCCAATGGTGGTCATGTTGTCTCCAGTTTTATCCAGTCGAGGACTGTAGCCAAGCAGGCTCAAGCCGGGAGTCTCGGGTTTGACTGCTTCAGGCGTTGAAAAACTTGGTGATTGGCCCAAGCCGTTGCGGCGCAAATCAAGGCTGTCCAAGCGGTGTGGCTGGGGTAATGGGCACCACGCAGGGTTTGTGCAGCCCCCAAAAAAAGCCCCATCAGCACAATGGCTCCCAGCCAGACCCAACCTTTGCGCTTTTCTTGCGCTTGCTCAGAGGCCAGCCACGGCAAGGTCATGGCCAAAAAGGCCATCGCACTGGAGGCGTGCCCACCCGGAAAGCAATGCCCACCGCCACCATCGCGGGTGCCCCATGACCAGTGCGAGATGTAGGTTGCAACACCACCAAAGGATTGCAGTTCCCACGGGCAACTGGTCAAGCTGATGCGTTTCAAGCTGGAGATCAACAACAAACTCAAGGTGATACCGACAACGACCTCCAGCCTTTGCAGGCGAGGGACCTGACGCCAAGGGCCCCAAGGTAATACCGCCATCCAGAGCAAGGCGAGGTAAACCACCACAGCCAAGCGTTTGACACCTTCGTGCAAGACGGTGCTCAGCCACCAATGGTCGCGCAAGGCAAAGCCTTGTGCGTCACCCAGCCAAGCCATCACGTGCAGGTCTGCCCCCGTGGCATCCCAGCCCAATGTCAGCCCCAAACAGGCGACCCAGAGCCACAAGCCCAACGGCTTGGATCGAAGGGGCGTCAGCGCTTCATGCCCCTGAGCCATCACAAAGGATGGAAAGCGGTCGAGGTCCTTGAGGGGCAATGGACTTGGCAGATGCATGGCGGGTTGAATGGTCCAAAAAAGGCTTTACCCATTAAAAATCGATCGGATTAAGCCTGCCTTAAGTGGGACCTGTCAGCCTGTGGGCATGAACACAACTCCTGACACAATCAAAGCTCATCAACAACATGTGCATTTCAAAGAAAGCCAAGCCATGCGGGTTTTGATTGTGGAAGACGATGTGGGCATTGCCACCGGCTTGGCCGCCAGCCTGAAAGCCAATGGCTATGCGGTGGACGTGACCCCCACGCTGGCCTTGGCCACGGCCGCTGTGCGAGTGGAGCCTTTTGATTTGGTGCTGCTCGACTTGAACCTGCCAGACGGTGACGGATTGGCTTGGCTGAGGCAAGAGCGCCGCGCTGGCAGTGTGACCCCCGTGCTGATCATGACCGCCCGCGATACTTTGCCCGACCGTGTGACCGGACTGGACGAAGGCGCTGACGACTATGTGGTCAAGCCTTTTGAGCCCGAGGAGCTTTTGGCCAGGATGCGTGCGGCCCTGCGCCGCAGCGAAGGCCGCGCATCACCCTTGCTGCGCCATGGCGATTTGGTGTTGGACCCGGCCGCCCACAGCGTGCTGAAAAATGGTGAACCGGTCGTGCTGCGTGCCAAAGAGTACGCCCTGCTGTTGGCGCTGCTGCGGGGCAGTGGGCAGGTGCTTTCGCGCCAAAGGTTGGAGCAAGCGCTCTATGGTTTTGACGAGGTGTTGGACAGCAACGCTTTGGAGGTGCACATGCACCACCTGCGCCGCAAGTTGGGCGATGGCTTGGTCAAGACGGTGCGCGGTGTGGGCTACTTTGTGCCCAACCCGGACACCCAAGGGGGGGCTTGATGGCGCATCCGACGGTTCAGCTAAGCCAAACCGGGAACGTGCAAGCCCGATCCCTGTGGCGGTATTTGTGGGCTTGGGCTTTGGGGGCGGTGGTGTCTCTGTGGCTGTTGTTGGCGGGTTTGTCTTATTCCACCGGTTACCTCGAGGCGGAAGAAATCAGCGATGGTCTGCTGGTCTCCACCGCCCAGATGCTGTTGGCGCAGCCTTGGCCAGATTCGGCGCTGTTGCCTGGTGGGTCGCCGTCGCTGTCTGAGCCTGAACCACAGCCCACAGCGCTGCCAGCTGGCCTGCACGGACACACCGACAAAGCTTACGTGCCAGACCTTCACGTCTTGATGTGGCTGGACGATCAATTGGTGTGGGACTCGCACGGCATGCAGCCCCAATGGCCCGCGACCCAGGCATTGGGGCACCAAACCCTGCACCTGACTGTGCAAGGGGAGACACAGGAGTGGCGCGTCTATGTGGCTGAATCGAGGGAAGGCAACGTGTCCCCCCCCCAGTGCAAACGCCCAAGCCGACAGGCCCGTCGTACGGCGTGTGGCGGTGTTTTTAGACCCGTCGCGGCGCGAAGCACTGGCCGCAGACATCGCCGAACACATCTTGCTGCCAGCCTTGTTGTTTTTGCCCCTGGTGGCCTTGATCTTGGCTTCGGCCATGCGACGCGGCTTGCTGCCCTTGAAGCGTTTGTCCAGCAAAATTTCAGACTTGGATGTCGATGCCGGTCAAACCCTGATGCCACAGCAGCCCTTCCAAGAGTTGGGCGTGACGGTGCAGGCCATCAACCACTTGGTGCAGCGCTTGCAAGAGGAGATTGCGCGTGAGCGGCGTTTTGCAGCCGATGTGGCGCACGAACTGCGCACGCCTTTGACGGCTTTGGTGCTGCAGTCTCGCCTGGCTCGCGATGCCGCTTTGCCGTCCGAGCAGGCTCAGGCACTTCAAGCGGTCGAGCAGGGGGCCCTCCAAGCGGGGCGCATTTTGTCCCAGCTCTTGGATTTGGCTCGCGCGCACAGCTTGGGTGAGGAACAGTCAGAGCCGGTCGATCTGTGCGCCTTGGCGCAAGGTGTGGTGGCCGAACACGTGGCCTTGGCCCATGCCTTGGGGCAAGACATCGCGCTGGAGGCGCCTGCCCATCCTGTGACGGTGAGCGGTCAGTCCACTTTGTTGGCATTGGCCTTGCGCAATTTGGTGGACAACGCTTTGCGACACAACCCGTCGGGAACCTATGTCGAAGTGCGCATTGCACAAGACGTGCAAGGGCAGGTGCGCCTGTCGGTCAGCGACGATGGCAGCGATGGGATCAGCGATGGGGCCAGCCATGGGGCCCTATTGGGGATGCCAGCCAGCGCCCCGACGGCAGGCCACGCACCCCAAGCTGGCTTGGGGATTGGCCTGACCTTGGTGGAGCGCATTGCACAAAGCCAGGGTGCGCAGTTCATTCGCGATGCGGGCACCGCACCCTTTGGCAAGCGATATGCTTTGGTTTGGCCTGCTGTGACGAACCGAACAGACGGGACTTAATGTTGAGATAAGACTGGGCGCTCAACATGGCGACTTGTGTTCGCTTTGTGTTGCCCATGCCCCCTTATCTCACCGCTTTCCCTGCCTTTTTCCGTCCTTTTTCAAAAGCCATTCGCCGTCCTTGGCACCCCTTGGTTTTGTTGCTCGTGTTGGCGCTTTGGTTGACCACCTTGGGCAATGTGCCCTTATGGCGCTCGCTGTGGGCCTTGACGGACAGCCATGGCTTGCGAACAGACCTGGGCCTGTTGGCCATGGGGGTGATTGTTTTCACCGCCACCACCGTGCTCCTGTCTTTGCTGGTGTGGCCCCGTTGGCGCAAACCTGTGGGGGTCGTCTTGCTCATGGTGGCGGCTGCCAACAGCTACTTTATGTCCGCCTATGGGGTGGTCATCGACCCCAGCATGATGGCCAACACGGTGCAAACCGATGTGCGCGAAGTGCGTGATTTGTTGTCCGGGTCGATGGGGGTGGTGTTGCTGCTGGGCGTGGTGCTGCCCGGCGTTTGGTGGTGGCGTCAGCCTGTCCAAGAGTGGCCTGCCATGCGGCTGCTCGGTCGTCAACTGGGCTTGGCCTTGTTGGCTTTGGTTTTGATGATGGTGGTCATCTGGGCATCGTTCCAGGATTTGGCTTCGACCATGCGCAACCACAAATCCTTGCGCTACATGGTCAACCCCTTCAACACCGTCTATGCCAGCGGTCGCTTGCTGGTGGGGCAGACCACCCAGGCACGCATGTCTTTGCAGCCGATGGGTGAGGATGCGGCCGTGGCCTCTTTGGGCGCGGCCGGCGCGCCGCCTTTGATCGT
Source organism: Limnohabitans sp. (assembly GCA_015657605.1). Classification (GTDB taxonomy): domain Bacteria; phylum Pseudomonadota; class Gammaproteobacteria; order Burkholderiales; family Burkholderiaceae_C; genus Limnohabitans_A. The sequence goes on from JACDQO010000289.1 coordinate 7,242, forward strand.
GCTGGTGGTGGGCGAGACCGTGCGGGCAGCCAATTTTGGTTTGGCGGGCTATGCGCGCGACACCACCCCTCAGCTGCGGCAGCTGCAAACCAGCGGCGAGTTGACCTATTTTTCAAACGTGCGGTCTTGCGGCACCAACACCCAGGTGTCGGTGCCCTGCATGTTTTCCCATTTGGGGCGAGAGGCCCAGGCCAAAACGACATCCCTTATGAAAATCTGCTCGATGTGTTGCAGCGTGCGGGCATGCAGGTGCTGTGGCTGGACAACCAATCGGGTTGCAAAGGGGTGTGCGATCGCGTGCCAAATTCCAGCACCTTGACCTTGAAAGAACCCAAGCTGTGCCCAGATGGCGAATGCTTTGACGAGATCATGTTGCGTGTCCTGCCAGAGCGTTTGGCCGAACTGGAGAAAGCACGCCCCGCCGGCAAAGCCTCAGCGGGTACGGTGGTGGTGCTGCACCAGATGGGCAACCATGGACCGGCTTATTACAAGCGGACACCGGCCGACATGAAGCTGTACCAACCCGAATGCCGCACCAACGTGCTGCAAGATTGCCCCGCACAAGACATCGTCAATGCCTACGACAACGCGGTGCACTACACCGACCATTTTTTAGGGCAAACCGTGCGTTGGCTGAAAGCCCAGGCTCGCCCCACGGCCATGCTTTATGTATCAGACCACGGCGAGTCTTTGGGCGAGAAGGGTTTGTACTTGCATGGCATGCCTTTCATGATGGCGCCGCAAGAACAAACCCATGTGCCCATGGCACTTTGGTTGTCCAAGTCTTTCCAATCACAAAGAGGCTGGGATCGCACTTGCCTGCAAAAACAGGCCGATCAAGCCTTGTCACACGACCACTACTTCCATTCGGTGTTGTCGCTGGCCCAAGTCAAAACCCGTTGGCAAAAAACCGAGCTGGACTTTTTGGCGGCCTGTAAAGGGCCAGCGGCTTGAGTGCCTTGATCGCCCAGGTCGCTTGCACTCAAGCAAAAACCAACGCCACAAGGCGTTTAGCCAGACACCGCCACACAGCAGCAGGCTGAGCAAAACAGCGGCGCTGGCCGTGTCCTTGGCGCGTTTGGATTGGGCATGCCACTCTGGCCCCACCCGGTCAATGGCCGCCTCGATACCGGTGTTGAGCAACTCGACCACCAGCACCGCCACGACCACGCCGATCAACAGCACGGTCTCGGCCCAGCTTTGGCCCAAGTACCAAGCGCCAGGCAAGACCAACACGGCCAAGATGGCTTCTTGCCTGAAGGCGGGTTCGCCCCAGCCGGCCCGCAAACCCTCGATGGAGTAAAAAAAAGCGTGCCAGACACGCGATAGGCCTTGGCGTTTGGGAAA
>JACDQO010000290.1 GCA_015657605.1 Limnohabitans sp.
GCTCATGAAACTCAGCAGCATCAGCGGCAGCGCGGTGTTGGCCTCACCACGCGAAATTCGGGGTGGCTTGGGCAAGCCGTAAAGGCTGGCGGCCAGGTCAAAGTAGTCGCCCATTTTCAAATCGGTGTCGTCGGTGACGTTGACCACCCGCTGGGGCTTGCCGCGCCACAAGGCCGCTGCACAGGCGCGGGCCAGATCATTGGCATGGATGTGGTTGGTGAACACATCTTCTTTGGCCACCAACACGGGCGTGCCGCGAAGCAAGCGCTCACGCGGCGTGCCGCCTTCGCGGTCGGGGGCATAAATGCCTGGGATGCGCAGCACGCTCACGCGCACACCGCTGCGCCCCAAAAACCGCATCAGGTTTTCGGCATCGACCCGGCGTTGTGCACGGGGGGTGTGTGGGTTCACGGTACGGGTTTCGTTCACCCGTTGGCCACCGCAATCGCCATAAACCCCCGTGGTGGAGCCATAGACCAGCACCTGTGGAGGCGTGCGCAAACGCAAAGCATGCACCAAGGCCAAGCTGCGCGGGTCGCGGTCCGACGCGCCTTGGCGGTCGGTGGGTGGGGGTGCCAAATGGATCACCCGGTGCGCGATGCCGCCCAAGCGCTTCAAACTGGCCGCATCGTCCAAATTGCCCAGCAATGGGGTGATGCCGCAGGCCCGAAGCAAGCGCACGCGGTCGGGCGAAGAAGTCAGCGCCATCAGGCGCACACGCTGGCTTTGCGGCGCTCCCAACTGGCCGGCTGTTCGCAATCCCACATCGCCACAGCCCACGATCAAGACACGTTGACGGCGAAAGCGGGCGGGCAAGGCGCCCAAGGGGGTTTGGTTTGAGGGCAAAATCAGGGGTTCCGGGTCACATTCACGCCCTCTAGGATACCCAAAAGATGAGCTTTCAAATTTCCGTGCAGCCCAGCGGCCGCAGCTTCACTGCCGACGCCACCGAAACCCTGCTGGCCGCTGGCATCCGCCAAGGCATTGGCCTGCCCTATGGTTGCAAAGACGGCGCATGCGGTTCTTGCAAATGCAAAAAGATTTCCGGCACCGTGGTGCATGGCCCGCACCAAGACAAAGCACTGTCTGCAGACGAAGAAGCCCAAGGCCTGGTGTTGACCTGCTGCGCCACCGCCCAAAGCGATGTGGTGCTTGAATCCAAACAAGTGACCGCAGAAGGCGGCTTGCCCGTCAAGAAAATGCCGGTGCGCGTGGTCAGTCTGGACAAAAAATCGCACGACGTGATCGTGATGAAACTCCAATTGCCCGCGAACGACGTGATGAAGTTCCACGCCGGCCAGTACATCGAATTTTTGCTGCGCGATGGTTCACGCCGCAGCTACAGCATGGCCAATGCGCCGCACACCCTCGAGGTGGCCCCACCCACCGTGGAACTGCACATTCGCCACATGCCCGGCGGCAAGTTCACCGACCCGGTGTTCACGACCATGAAGGAAAAAGACATCCTGCGTGCTGAAGGCCCGTACGGCAGCTTTTACCTGCGCGAGAACAGCAGCAAACCCATGGTGCTGCTGGCTTCGGGCACGGGCTTTGCGCCCATCAAGGCGCTGATCGAGCACATGCAGCACCGCGGCATCACCCGCCCCGCCACGCTGTACTGGGGTGGCCGCCGCCCGGCCGACCTGTACATGGCCGACTGGATCGAGGCCCGTTTGGCCGAGATGCCCAATCTGCGCTATGTGCCCGTGATCTCCAACGCCGAAGCCGAAGACCAATGGACCGGCCGCACCGGCTTTGTGCACCAGGCGGTGTTGCAGGACTTCCCGGATTTGTCAGGCCACCAGGTTTATGCCTGCGGTGCACCCATCGTGGTGGACTCGGCCAAGCGCGACTATATGGCGCAAGGCGGTTTGCCGAAGAGGAATTCTTCGCAGACTCGTTCACGTCTGA
>JACDQO010000291.1 GCA_015657605.1 Limnohabitans sp.
GGCAGCCCTGCCCATGCCCATCGTCATGGGCATGGTGGCGGGGTGTCTTCTTGCGTTTTGGTCTGGACATCGTGCGGGCTTTGGAAAGCGATGTGGCCATCGCCAGCCCCGATGGTGGCTATGTTTTTGTTGTTGTCGGCGCGGGCCGATTGGGGCAAGCGCCTGCCACCCGTCATTGGCGCTTTGCTGGTGGGGGCTTTGGCGGTGGCGCTGTCAGGCCGCTTGGATGGCCCTGCCGTCGGCCAGCTGGCCTTGGCACAACCGGTGATTCAGGCCCCGGTGTGGTCCTTTGCGGCCATGTTGGAGCTGGTGGTGCCCTTGGCCATCACGGTGTTGGTGGTGCAAAACGGGCAAGGCGTCGCCGTGCTCAAAAGCGCAGGACATGAGCCCCCTGTCAACATGATCGCTGTGGCCTGTGGTGTGGGCGCAGCCGTCAGTGCGGTGTTCGGTGCCGTCAGCACTTGCCTGACCGGTCCAACCAACGGCTTGCTCACTTCGTCGGGCGACAAACCGCGCCACTACACAGGTGCCTTGATGTTTAGTGTGCTGGCGCTGTTGTTTGGCCTGATGGCGCCCACCTTCACCGGGCTGATGCTGGCTGCCCCTAAAGAGTTCATCATGGTGCTGGGTGGCTTGGCCATGCTGCGCGTGCTGCAGGGCGCGTTTGTGGCTTCGTTTGGTGCAGGCAAGTTCTCACTCGGCGCATTGGTGAGTTTGCTGGTCACGGTGGCCGACATTGGGCTGTTCAACATTGGCGCGGCCTTTTGGGGCCTGGTGGCCGGGTTTGCCGTGTCTTGGTGGATGGAGCGGGCTGATTTTCATAAAACCTGATCGGCAGTGCATGTGCGCCATTTCCCCCAAGGACTTCGGTGACCGTGTAAGCTGAGTTTTGGTTTCTGGCCACATTGGACAGAACAATGCTTCCCAAGAGGGCACCATGCTGGAACGCTTCATTCAAAACAAAAAACTCGACGCCGCCAAGCAAGCGACCAAAAAAGCTCTTGAGCGCCGGGGTGAGGCCAATGCGCAAAGTATGGCCGTCAAGTTGATCGACAACTACGAGCATCTGGACAAGCGCAGTCAAACAGACTTTTTTCACCACTTGTCCAACGAGTTCAATCCAGACCCGGCGATGGTGATGGATGCCGCCAACCGCTACAACACCGAGCGCAACGAGGCCAGCCTCATCCATTTGTTCCAGACCGTGGAGCCGCCTCGGCAAGAGCTGCTGCGCCGGGTCAACCGGGCGCCTGCCGGGACCGCCACGATTTTGAAGATGCGCCAGACGCTGTTGTCGTACCTGAAGGACCATCCCGCCTTTCGGGCCACCGACGCGGACATGCACCATTTGCTCAGCTCTTGGTTCAACCCCGGCTTTTTGGAGCTGCACCAAATCACCTGGAATTCGCCCGCGCAGTTGCTCGAAAAAATCATTGAGCATGAATCGGTGCACGCCATTGATGGCTGGGACGACTTGCGCCGTCGCTTGCAGCCGGACCGCCGTTGCTTTGCATTTTTTCACCCCCAGTTGCCGGGGGAGCCTTTGATTTTTGTGGAGGTGGCGCTGGTGCCGGGCATTGCCAAAGACATCGCAGGACTGATCAACAAGCAAGCACCTGTGGGCGAAGCCAAGAGTTTCAAATCGGCCATTTTTTATTCCATCAGCAATTGCCAGCCGGGCCTCAAAGGCGTTTCTTTGGGCAATTTTTTGATCAAGCGCGTGGCGCAAAAATTGATCGAAGAGATGCCCTCTCTCAAAACCTTTTGCACCCTTTCGCCCATTCTTGGCTTCAGTGCCTGGCTCGACTCGGGTGCGCCCCTGCCCGAAGACAAGCTCAGCGCTGTGCATTCGCGCAAATGGCAAGAAGCCCAAAAAAACCTTGTTGCTGGGTGGCCTGAGTTGGGCCGAACGCCTGAAGGCGGGCTGGCACCCCGATCGCTGCGATGAGGTGGAAAAAACCGCGCTCATGCGTCTGTGCGCGCTATACCTCATGCACAAAACGCCCGAAGCCCGGGGCGATGCGGTGGGCAAGTTCCACCTCAGCAATGGCGCGACCTTGCACCAAATCAATTGGGCCGCCGACCTGTCCAAAAAAGGGCTGCAGCAGTCAGGTGGCCTGATGGTCAATTACCTGTATGAATTGGACAAAGTCGAGGAACAGCATGAGGCCTTCAGCCAAAAGAAGGTCAGCTTTTCACGTGCCGTGGACAAGTTGGTTTGAGTGCCCATGCTCCCCGAAAGCGCTACATGTCCACCAGCCTTTTGACACTGCTGAACGAAGCCTCCTGCGCATTGCACGACCCTTCGGGCTTGCACGTGGGCAATTTCAAATGGGTCGGTGGCCATTGGAAATTCAAGGCTGTCGGCTACGGGCCTGAAGGCCAAGTGATGCCCGGTCATGGGCCTTTGACCGAATGGCACAACACACGCTTTGATCGGTTGGATGAAGCTATCATTCGGTCCCAATTTTTCAAGGATTGACGATGTTCAAAGTCCACGCCATCCCTTCTGCGCGCATGCCCGAGTTGCTGCGCGCCATGCCCAAGGCTGAGTTGCACATCCACATCGAAGGCTCATTGGAGCCCGAACTGATCTTTGCCCTGGCCCAGCGCAACGGCGTGCAGCTGCCCTATGCCGATGTGGCCGCCTTGCGCGGAGCCTATGCCTTCACCAACCTGCAAAGCTTCTTGGACTTGTATTACGCCGGGGCCAGCGTCCTGCTGCACGAGCAGGACTTTACGACATGGCCTGGGCGTACTTTCAAAAAGCCGCTGCCGACCACGTCGTGCGGGCTGAGCTGTTTTTTGACCCGCAAACCCACACTGCACGGGGCGTGCCCATGGGCGCGGTCATCGAAGGCCTGCACCGCGCCTGCCAAGACGCGCAGACGCAGTTGGGCATCAGCGCCGATTTGATCTTGTGCTTCTTGCGCCATTTGTCTGAAGACGACGCGCTGGCCACGCTGGAAGAAGCCATGCCCTGGCGCGAGCACTTCATCGGTGTGGGGCTGGACTCCAGCGAGCTGGGCCACCCGCCCGAAAAGTTTGCCCGCGCCTTTGCCCGCGCCCGCGAGCGGGCCTGCACGTCGTGGCC
>JACDQO010000292.1 GCA_015657605.1 Limnohabitans sp.
ACATCCCCGACAGTGTGCTAGGTCAGTTGGGCAACCGGGTGCAGCACGCCCTGCGCGCCTACACCCCGCGCGACCAAAAAGCCGTGAAATCCACCGCCCAAACCATGCGCCCCAAGGCAGGCCTGGACATCGAAGCGGCCATCACCGAGCTGGCGGTGGGCGAGGCCCTGGTGAGCTTTCTGGACGCCAAGGGACGCCCCTGTGAGACAGAGCGCGTGTTTGTGCTGCCCCCGGGCAGCCAGCTGGGCCCCATCACCGCCGCCCAGCGTCAAGCGCTGGTTCAGAGTTCTTTGGTGGCCGGGGTGTATGAGCAAGTCCAGGACCGGGAGTCGGCTTACGAACGCATCAAGGGCCAAGCCCATGCATCTGGCCAAGCCAACGCCACCCCTTTGCCCGGCCAGGCACCGGCTGCGTCCGCGCCTGTCAGCGGCGGCCTGATGGGTGGCCTCAAAGACATGTTGTTAGGCAGCACCGGGCCTCGCGGCGCTCAACGTGATGGCGTGGCCCAAATGGTGGTCAAAAGTGCCGTGCGCACCGTGGGCTCGGCCATTGGCCGGGAAATCGTGCGTGGCGTACTGGGCGGCTTGCTGGGCGGCAGCAAAAGAAAATGAACACTTGCCCTACACAAGATTTGTCTTGCAACACAGCATGAAAAAGGCCCCTCAGGGCCTTTTTTCACGTGCAATTAAAACACCACTCAACCCGCAGTGGCTTCCTCAGGCTCGGTGGGTTCAGAGCGCGAAGCACGGCTGTCTTTCTTGGGGGTGGGCGTGATGTCCAGCTGGACTTCGTTTTTGTCGTCGATGTCCACGGTGAGCCTTCCCCCGTCGGTGAGGCGCCCAAACAACAACTCGTCGGCCAAAGCTTTGCGGATGGTGTCTTGGATCAGGCGCTGCATGGGGCGAGCGCCCATGAGCGGATCGAAACCCTTTTTGCCCAAGAATTGACGCAAGGCATCGGTGAAGGTGACCTCCACTTTCTTCTCACCCAACTGGGTTTCCAGCTGCAGCAAGAACTTGTCCACCACGCGCAAGATGATTTGCTCATCCAGTGGCTTGAAGCTGACCATGGCATCCAGACGGTTGCGGAACTCGGGGGTGAACAGGCGCTTGATGTCGCCCATTTCATCGCCGGCCGCACGCGGATTGGTGAAACCAATGGTGGATTTGTTCATGGTCTCGGCACCCGCGTTGGTGGTCATGATGATGATCACGTTGCGGAAATCGGCCTTGCGCCCGTTGTTGTCGGTCAAGGTGCCGTGGTCCATGACCTGCAGCAGTACGTTGAAGATGTCCGGGTGGGCTTTTTCGATCTCGTCGAGCAAGAGCACGCAATGCGGCTTCTTGGTCACGGCTTCGGTCAACAGGCCACCCTGGTCAAAGCCCACGTAGCCCGGAGGCGCGCCGATCAAGCGGCTCACGGCATGGCGCTCCATGTACTCGGACATGTCAAAGCGGATGAGCTCGATGCCCATGATGTAGGCCAGCTGTTTGGCCGCTTCGGTCTTGCCCACACCCGTGGGGCCAGAAAACAAGAAAGCGCCAATCGGTTTGTCGGTCTTACCCAAACCCGAGCGGGCCATCTTGACCGCAGAGGCCAGCACTTCAAGGGCCTTGTCTTGGCCAAACACCACCGACTTGAGGTCGCGCTCGATGGTCTGCAATTTGCTGCGGTCGTCGTTGGACACGTTGGCTGGCGGAATCCGCGCGATCTTGGCCACGATGTCTTCAA
>JACDQO010000035.1 GCA_015657605.1 Limnohabitans sp.
CCGCCGAGCCGCCGCCGGTGCGGCGGGCGTGCAGGCCCTGTACGTGTGTGAGCAGTTCGGCGCGTTGCGGGGTGTCGATCAGCGTCATGTGCCGCTTGCTCACGCCCATGGTGCTCAGCAGTTCATCGGAGACTTCGTATTCGGTGTCGACCAAGGCATTGCCGATGGCGTAGAGGTGGTAGTGGGACATGACGGGCTTCAAAAATGAAAAACACCGAGTTTAGCGGCCGCTCACATCAAGCCCTGCTCTGCCATGGACAAGGCCTGTCCTTGGCCGACGATGATGTGGTCGAGCACGCGCACATCCACCAGGGCCAAAGAGGCTTTGAGGGTCTGGGTCAGGTGCTCGTCGGCGCGGCTGGGCTGCACCGAGCCGCTGGGGTGGTTGTGCGAGAGCACCACGGCGGCGGCCTGGTGGTGCAAGGCGCGCAGAACCACTTCACGTGGATAAACGCTGGTTTGGCTGAGCGTGCCCCGAAAAAGCTCCTCCATGGCCAGCATGCGGTTTTGGTGGTCTAAAAACAGCACGGCAAACACCTCGTGGTTTTTGTGAGCCAGTTGCAGCTGCAGGTATTGTTTGACCGCACCCGGCGTGTGAAAAGCCTCCCGTTCTTTGAGGCGCTGGCTGAGCGCCCGGCGGGCCAGCTCGAACACGGCCAGCAACTCGGCCTGTTTGGCCGGCCCCAAACCCTTGACCATCTTGAGCGACTGCACCGATGCATTGAGCAGGCCTGCGATGCCGTCTGGCCCCAGCAGCTCTTCGGACAGCTGGAAGACATTTTTGCCCGCCATGCCGGTGCGCAGCAAGATGGCCAAAAGCTCCACATCGCTCAGGGCCTGTGGGCCACGGGCGAGCAGTTTTTCGCGCGGCCGCGCATCGGCTGGCAAGTCTTGATGCTCATGCTTTGCCCCTCCCTGGAGCGGCCTTCGGTCCTGCTTATCCCTTTGGCTGGGACAGCTTGGCCGGGCTTTTTACAATAGTGGTTTCTTTATGCCCGTTTGGCCGCATGAGCGGCATTCCAGAAAACCCTTATGTCCATTGTCGAACCCGCCTCTTTCTTGACGCTTCACTACCGCCTGGCAGGGCCGCAGGGGGACATCATCAACACTTTCAACGAAAAGCCCGCCACCATGTCCCTGGGTTCGGGCACCTTGTCGCCCGCCTTGGAGCAGCGCTTGCTGGGCCTGTCCGAAGGCACGCGGGTGGTGATGGAGATCCCGGCAGGGGAGGCTTTTGGCGACCGCATCGCGGACATGCAGCAGTGGGTGGCGCGCAAGCTGCTCAGCGAATTGGGCGATCCGACCGAAAAATATGCGGCAGGCGATGTGGTGCAATTTCCCACACCGGACGGTCTGGGCTCTTATGCGGGAACCGTTTTGCAAGTGAACGAGGAGGGCGCGGTGTTGTTTGATTTCAATCACCCGCTGGCCGGTCAGCCTGTGACCTTTGAAGTTGAACTGATTGGAGTGCTGTGATGACGTCTGAAGTGCTTTTGGCAGAACCCCGTGGCTTTTGCGCCGGGGTGGACCGTGCGATCGACATCGTCGAGCACGCCCTCACCAAGTTCGGCCGCCCCATCTATGTGCGCCACGAGATCGTGCACAACACCTACGTGGTGGATGATTTGAAAAAAAAGGGCGCGATCTTCATTGAAGAGCTGGCCGATGTGCCCCCTGGGGCCACGCTGATTTTCAGCGCCCATGGCGTGAGCCGGGCGATCCAGGACGAAGCCGAGCGCCGCGGCTTCCGCATTTTTGACGCCACCTGCCCACTGGTGAGCAAGGTGCATGTGGAGCTGGCCAAGCTGCACAAAGAAGGCTACGAGTTCATCATGATTGGCCACAAAGGTCACCCCGAGGTGGAAGGCACCATGGGCCAGCTCGACAGCGGCATCCACTTGGTAGAAGACGTGGCAGACGTGGCGAAGGTACAGCCCAGTCAAACCGAGTTGCTGGCGGTGGTCACGCAGACCACGCTCAGCGTGGACGATGCGGCCGAAATTGTGGCGGCCGTTAAAGCGCGCTTTCCGCAGGTTCGCGAGCCCAAGCAACAAGACATTTGTTATGCCACCCAAAACCGACAAGACGCCGTCAAACTGATGACCCCGCTGGTCGACATCGTGATCGTGGTGGGCAGCCCCACCAGCTCCAACAGCAACCGCTTGCGCGAGCTGGCCGACCGCTTGGGCACGCCTGCCTATATGGTGGACACGGCGGCCGATTTGCAGGAGGCCTGGTTTGCTGGGGCACAAAAGGTAGGCCTGACCGCAGGTGCCTCGGCCCCCGATGTGCTGGTGCAAGAGGTGATTGCACGTTTGCGCACCTTGGGCGCGGTGTCGGTGCGCACGCTCGACGGCATTCAGGAAACCATCAAGTTTCCAATGCCCAAGGGTTTGAGGCTGGATGGCGCTGAGAACCCCTAACCCGGCTCACTACAATCCATCCATGCTTGATATCGTTTTACTCCGCAAAGATCTGGACGCCGTTGTCGCGCGTTTGCAGACCCGTAAAAATCCCCAGTCCTTCCTGAATGTGGAGGCGTTTCGTGCTTTGGAGGGCGAGCGCAAAACGCTGCAAACCCGCACCGAAGAACTGCAAAGCCAGCGCAACAGCCTGTCTAAACAAATCGGCATGCTCAAGGGCAAAGGTCAGCACGCCGAGGCCGACGCGGTCATGGCGCAAGTGGGCGCGATCAAGGACGAGCTGGACGCTTCGGCCCAGCGCCTGGAAGTGATCCAAGCCGAGCTGCAAGACCTGCTACTCGCTGTGCCCAATTTGCCGCACGAATCGGTCCCTGTGGGCGCGGATGAAGAAGGCAACATCGAGGTGCGCCGCTGGGGTAACGTGCGCAGTTTTGACTTCGCGCTCAAGGACCATGTGGACATCGGCGGCCCGCTGGGCTTGGA
>JACDQO010000293.1 GCA_015657605.1 Limnohabitans sp.
GCCCAAAATCATCGCGCCCGTGGCCCCGAGCCGGGTGGCCCATGGCAATGGCACCGCCGTTGACGTTCACCTTGTCGTGCGGCACGCCCATCTCTTGCATGAACTTCATGGGCACAGCGGCAAAGGCTTCGTTCACCTCGAACAAATCGATCTGATCAATCGTGAGGCCCGCCTTGGCCAGCGCCTTGCGTGCGGCCGGCATGGGGCCTGTGAGCATGATGGTCGGGTCAGCGCCCGACAAGGCCACCGACACGATGCGGGCACGCGGCGTGAGGCCGTGGGTTTTGCCTGCGGCTTCCGAGCCGATCAGCACCGCCGCTGCGCCATCCACGATGCCGGACGAATTGCCAGCGTGGTGCACATGGTGGATGCGTTCGACCTGCGGATAGCGCTGCAAGGCCACGGCGTCAAAGCCCATGCCGCCCAGTTGTTCAAACGAGGCTTTGAGGCCGCCCAGTGTTTCCACCGTGGTGCTGGGTTTGATGAATTCGTCTTGCGCCAGGATGACCTGGCCGAGCTTGTCTTTGACGGGCACCACCGAGCCATCGAAGTAGCCCGCCGCACGCGCTGCCGTGGCGCGCTTTTGCGATTCGACCGCGAAGGCATCGACATCGTGACGACTGAAGCCACTCATGGTAGCGATCAAATCAGCGCCAATGCCTTGGGGCACAAACAGCGTGGCGCTGTTGGTTTCGGGGTCTTGTGCCCAAGCGCCGCCGTCCGAGCCAATCGGCACGCGGCTCATGCTTTCAACGCCGCCAGCGACGACCAGGTCTTCCCAGCCACTGCGCACTTTCATGGCGGCCGTGTTGACCGCCTCCAAGCCCGAGGCGCAAAAGCGGTTGAGCTGCACGCCCGAGCAGCGCCAGTCCCAACCGGCCGCCAGCGCCGCCACTTTGGGGATGACCGAGCCCTGCTCGCCAATGGGCGAGACCACGCCCATGACCACATCGTCCACCGCAGCGGTGTCGAACTGGTTGCGGCTTTGCAGCTCGCGCAGCACGCCGCTCAAGAGACTGATCGGCTTGACCTCGTGCAGGCTGCCGTCTTTTGCCTTTGCCACGCGGTGTGCGTATGGCGTCATAAACAAATGCTTCGCTCATGCTGTCTCCTGGGGGTCATCAGGGGGGTTGCCCTGTGTTGCGGGGGGTTTTTAAACAGTATAGACTTTTACCAAGCAAACGCTTTGTATAAATCTTTAATCTTCAGTCCAACAGGTGACAGCCATGATCGAACGCACCCTTTTTACCGCCGACCACGAAGCTTTCCGCGACAGCTTTCGCCGCTTCATGGACAAAGAAATCGCCCCCCACCACGACGCCTGGGAAGAGCAAGGCTATGTGGACCGCGCCGTGTGGGACAAAGCTGGGGAGAACGGCTTTTTGTGCATGACCCTGCCCGAGGCCTATGGCGGCTCAGATGCCGACAAGCTGTATTCGGTGGTGCAGATGGAGGAGCTCTCACGCGCAGGCTTCACTGGCATTGGCTATGGCCTGCACAGCGAGATCGTCGCCCCTTACCTCCTGCATTACGGCACCGAAGCGCAAAAGCAAAAGTACCTGCCCAAGCTGGCCAGCGGCGAGATGGTGGGTGCGATTGCCATGAGCGAACCCGCAGCGGGCTCGGACCTGCAAGGCGTCAAAACGACAGCGATGCTCCAGCCGGATGGCACTTACCTGATCAACGGCAGCAAGACCTTCATCACCAACGGCTGGCACGCCGACCTGGTGATCCTGGTGGCCAAAACCGACCCGGCCGCAGGCGCCAAGGGCACCAGCTTGTTCTTGATCGAGCGCGGCACACCCGGCTTTGAAAAAGGCAAGCGCTTGAAGAAACTGGGCCTCAAAGCGCAAGACACCTCCGAATTGTTTTTTGACAACGTCAAGGTCAGCGCCGACCAGCTGCTGGGCGGAACCGCCATGCAGGGCAAGGGCTTCATTTGCCTGATGGAGCAGCTGCCTTGGGAGCGTCTGCAAATTGCGATTGGCGGCATCGCGGCGGCGCAAGCGGCGATCGACTGGACGGTGCAGTACGTGAAAGACCGCAAGGTGTTTGGCCAGGCCGTGGGCAATTACCAAAACACCCGCTACACCCTGGCCGAGCTGCAGACCGAGGTGCAGGTGGCGCGTGTGTTCGTGGACAAGTGCTCTGAACTGTTGCTGCAAGACAAACTCGACACCGCGACGGCCAGCATGGCCAAGTACTGGTGCTCAGACTTGCAGTGCAAAGTGATGGACGAATGCGTTCAGCTGCACGGCGGCTACGGCTACATGTGGGAATACCCCATCACCCGCGCCTATGCCGACGCGCGTGTGCAACGCATTTACGGCGGCACCAACGAGATCATGAAAGAAGTGATTTCGCGCAGCATGGGTTTGGCAGGCCGCTGATCGCATGGCTGAGTTGGCTGAACCCAAACGCGCACGCGGCCGCCCCCGCAAGACCGAGGACGAGCGCGACGACGGCAACCGGCGCCAGGCGCTCATCTCGGCAGCGGCGCAACTGTTTCACCGCAAGGGTTATGACGCCACCAGCACACGCGAAATCGCAGCGCTGGTGGGCATGCAGCCGGGCTCGCCCTTCTACCATTTCGGCAACAAACAAGACCTCTTGCTGGCGGTGATGGTTGAGGGCATGAAGCAAGCCAGCCAACGCCAAGAAGCCGCCCGCGCGGGTCTGCCTAATGACCTGCCCCCACCGCGAACAATTGCGCGCCCTGATCCGCAACCAGTTCGATGTGCTGCTGGGGCCCGATAGCGATTTCATACCGGTGATGCTGTACGAATGGCGATCCCTGAGCGCTGAGCAGCGCCAGACCATCACACAAATCAAGGACGACTACGAAGCCGCCTGGACGCCCGTGTTGCAAGCGCTGCACGCCAGCAGCCAGTTGCAGGCCCCGGTGCAGCTGGCGCGTTTGATGATTTTTGGCGCGCTCAACTGGGCGGTGCAGTGGTATCAGCCACCGGCACCGAAAGCCAAACAAAAAAGCTCCCCACGCGCATCGCTGGACGATTTGACCGATGCTGCATTGGCCTTGTTTTGAGAGACCCCACATGACAACCACTACGCCCTACCGTTCGGTCTTTTCCCCCGGTCTGCTGAGTGGCCAAGTCATCCTGGTCACCGGCGGCGGCTCGGGCATCGGCCGCTGCACCGCGCACGAGCTGGCCAGCCTGGGCGCGCATGTGGTGCTCGTCGGTCGCAACCCCGACAAACTGACAGCCACCGCGCAAGAGATCGTGGGTGACGGTGGGCAAGCCAGTTGGCACAGCTGCGACATCCGGCGCGAGGACGATGTGAAAGCCATGGTCGCGCAGGTGGTGCAGCAGCACGGCCGCATCCACGGCTTGGTCAACAACGCGGGCGGTCAATACATCTCGCCTCTGGCCAAAACCAGCGCCAAAGGCTGGCAAGCCGTCATCGACACCAACCTCACGGGCGGCTTTTTGGTGGCACGCGAGTGCTTCAACCAAAGCATGCAACAGCATGGCGGCGCGGTGGTCAACATCGTGGCCGACATGTGGGGCTCGATGCCCGGCATGGGCCACAGCGGCGCAGCGCGTGCAGGCATGGTCAGCTTCACAGAAACAGCCGCGCTCGAATGGGCCGCACAGGGTGTTCGTGTGAACGCAGTGGCCCCGGGCTACATCGCCAGCAGCGGCATGGACCATTACCCGCCCGAGGCGGGCCCGATGTTGCGGGAGATGCGTAACACGGTGCCACAAGGCCGCTTTGGCACCGAGGCCGAAACGTCCGCAGCCATTGTTTTTTTGCTGTCACCCGCAGCGAGTTTCATCAGCGGCACCGTGCTCCGCGTCGATGGTGCCCGCCCGCAAATGCGCATGGGCTGGCAACAAGCCGTGGCCAAACCCGATGTGCAAACACGCGATGCGGTCAAACCGTTCAACGGCTTTCACCGCGCCGTCATCCCCAAGGTATTCCAATGAACTTCGAATCCACCTGGAACCCGCACAGCCCTGTGGCGCAGCAGCGGCGCGAATCAGCACTCGCCCGCTTGGCGCAGTGGCAAGCCCTGCAAGACCGCGCAGCGCAGGCCTCGGCCCAGTCCAAACTCGTGTTCGACAAACGCGGCCAACTGCTGCCGCGTGAACGCGTGGCCTTGTTGCTCGACCCCGGTGCGCCCTTCTTGCCGCTGTGCGCGCTGGCGGGCTTCATGCAAGACACACCCGACCCGGCCAAGTCGGTGCCCGGCGGCGGCATGATCGCGGGCATGGGTTTCATCAGCGGTGTGCGCTGCATGGTGGTGGCCAGCGACTCGGGCATCGAGGCCGGGGCCATTCAGGCGCGGGGTCTGGAAAAGATCTTGCGGGTGCAAGAGCTGGCCCTTGAAAACAAGCTTCCTTTTGTGCACCTGGTCGAAAGCGCTGGGGCCAATTTGATGCAGTACAAAGTCGAGGGCTTTGTGTTGGGGGGCAGCTTGTTCCGAAATCTGGCGCGCCTGTCGGCAGCAGGCCTGCCGGTGCTCACGGTACAACACGGCTCGGGCACGGCGGGTGGGGCCTACATGCCGGGCCTCAGTGACACCGTCATCATGGTGCGCGGCAGGTCGCGGGCTTTTCTAGCCGGGCCGCCTTTGCTCAAAGCCGCCACGGGCGAAGTGGCCACCGAAGAGGAATTGGGCGGGGCCGAGATGCACACCAGTGTGTCGGGCCTGGGCGAATACCTGTGCGAAGACGACCGCCACGCGCTGGGCACGGCACGCGATGTGGTGGCGCGTTGGGACTGGGCGACGCACTCAACACAAAGACAAGCCAAGCCCCCGCGCCTGGATGCCGAAGAACTGCTGGGCCTGATGCCCGCCCACCACCGCGAACCGATCGACATGCGCGAAGTCATCTTGCGGCTGGTGGACGATTCGGATTTTCTGGAGTTCAAACCCCTGTTTGGCGCGGCCACCGTGTGTGCACAAGCGCGCATCGGCGGCCATGCGGTGGGCATCATCAGCAACAACGGGCCGATCGACGTGGCCGGTGCCAACAAGGCCTCGCACTTCATCCAGTGGATGTGCCAGTTGGGTCACCCCATCGTCTATTTGCAAAACACCACCGGCTACATGGTCGGCAAAGACAGCGAGCAAGGCGGCATGATCAAACACGGCTCCAAGATGATCCAGGCCGTGACCAGCGCCACCGTGCCGCAAATCACCATCCAGTGCGGCGCCTCGTTTGGTGCGGGCAATTACGGCATGTGTGGGCGAGGTTATGCACCGCGCTTTTTGTTCAGCTGGCCGGGGGCCAAAACAGCGGTGATGGGCGGCGAGCAAGCGGCACGCACCATGCAAATCGTGGCCGAAGCGGGCATGGCACGCAAAGGCATCACGCCCGACCCCGACAAGATGCAAGCCCAGTTCGACAAGATCGTGGCCTTGTTCGAGGCCCAGGCCGATGCTTTTTACACCAGCGGCTTGGTGCTGGATGACGGCGTGATCGACCCGCGCGACACCCGCAGCGTGCTCAGCTTTTGCCTGGACACCTGTGCCGAGAGTGCAGACCGTCAACCCTGCGCCAGCACATTTGGCGTGGCACGCATGTAAAACAACCCCAACGGAGACCCACCATGCAATACACCCACGAACACCGCGAGATCCAGAACACGCTCAAGCGCTTCATCGAGGCCGAGATCAACCCCCATGTGGACGAGTGGGAAGCGGCCGAGATTTTTCCGGCGCACGAGGTCTTCAAAAAGATGGGCAACTTGGGCCTCTTGGGCCTGACCAAGCCCGAAGCCTTTGGCGGCGCAGGCTTGGACTATTCTTACGGCATGGCCATGGCCGAGGCGCTGGGCCACATTGACTGCGGCGGCATCCCCATGGCCATAGGCGTGCAGACCGACATGGCCACGCCCGCCTTGGCACGCTTTGGCAGCGACGAGTTGCGCGCACAGTTTTTGGCCCCGGCCATTGCGGGCGACATGGTGGGCTGCATTGGCGTGAGCGAGCCGGGTGCGGGGAGCGATGTGGCGGGCATCAAAACCGTGGCCCGCAAGGACGGTGACGACTACGTGATCAGCGGCCAAAAAATGTGGATCACCAACAGCCTGCAGGCCGACTGGATGTGCATGCTGGTCAACACGGGGGAAGGCCCGATCCATAAAAACAAGAGTCTCGTCATGGTGCCCATGCGCGAGAACGGCAAGCTGCTGCCCGGCATCGAGGTGGGCAAAAAGATCAAGAAGATCGGCATGAACAGCAGCGACACGGGCTTGATTTATTTTGACGAGGTGCGTGTGCCGCAGCGCTACCGCATCGGGGCCGAGGGCCAGGGCTTCATCTACCAGATGCAACAGTTTCAGGAAGAACGCCTGTGGTGCGCGGCCAGCACGCTGCAGTCGCTGACCAACTGCATCCAGTGGACGGTGGAGTGGGCGCAAGAGCGCAAGCTGTTTGGTTCCACCTTGGCCGACCAACAGTGGGTGCAATTCAAGCTGGCCGAACTCAAGGCCGAGGTAGAAAGCCTGCGCGCCCTGACTTACCAAGCCTGCGAACATTACGTGGCGGGTGAAGACGTGACCGAGTGGGCCACCATGGCCAAGCTCAAAGCAGGCCGCTTGAACCGCACCGTGCCCGACACCTGCTTGCAGTTCTGGGGCGGCATGGGCTTCACCTGGGAAA
>JACDQO010000294.1 GCA_015657605.1 Limnohabitans sp.
CGTACCAGCTCGCAGGCGCGTGGTGTTTGCCGTGGGTGTCTATGGCCGGGTCGTGCCAGATGCTGGACAACATCGGGTCGAGCGTGAAGCTGACAAACATCGAGATCATCACCGCCGCCACGATGGTGATGCCGAACTCGTGAAAGAACTTGCCGATGATGCCTTCCATGAAGCCAATGGGCAAAAACACCGCCACGATTGACAAGGTGGTGGCCAGCACGGCCAAGCCAATTTCTTGCGTGCCGTCCATCGAGGCGCGGTAGGCACTTTTGCCCATCTGCACATGGCGCACGATGTTTTCGCGCACCACAATCGCGTCGTCGATCAGCAGGCCCACGCACAGACTGAGCGCCATCAGCGTGATCATGTTGATGGTGAAGCCAAACATCTGCATGAACATGAAGGTGCCGATGATCGAGATCGGCAGCGTCAGACCCGTGATGACGGTGGAGCGCCAAGAGTTGAGGAACAAAAACACAATCAACACTGTGAGGACCGCACCCTCGATCAGGGTTTGGCGCACGTTGTTGACCGACAAACGGATGGGGCGAGAGTTGTCGGTGATGGGCTCGAGCCTGAGGCCCGGGGGCAGGTTGGGCCGTGCATGTCGACCACGGCCTTGACCAGGCCATCGACCACTTGGATGGTGTTCTCGTCTTGTGACTTTTGCACCGACATCAAGAGGGTGCGCTGGCCGTTGTAAAGCGCCAGGTTTTCCAGCTCTTGTGCGCCATCTTGCACGGTGGCCACTTGCGACAGGCGAATGGGCGTGCCATTTTTGCGCGCCACGATGATGCGCCCAAAGTCCTCGGGTCTGGCCATGCGTGAGCTGATTTGCACCGCGCGTTCTTGCTGCAGTGAGCGGATGGCGCCGACCGGCAAGTCCTGGTTTTCGTTGCGTACCGCGGCCACCACCTGCTCGGCGGTGATGCCCAAGGCCTCCATATTGGCCGGTTGCAGGTACAGGTTGATCTCGCGTTTGCTGCCGCCCACCATGGTGACCGAGCCCACACCGCGCACGTTTTCCAAACGCTTTTTCAGCACCTGTTCGGACCAGTTGGTCAGCTCCACCGCGTTCAGCTTGTTGCCCTCAGGGATCACGGCCAGTGACCACACCGCGCGGCTGGCCGGGTCAAACCGGAGCACCCGGGGTTCTTTGACTTCGGTGCGCAGCAAGGGGCGCAGCGAGGCGACTTTTTCGCGCACATCTTCGGCGGCTTTGCGGCCATCGATGTGCAACTGAAACTCGATGATCACCAAAGATTGGTTTTCATAGCTGCGCGAAGTCAGGGCGCTGATGCCGGCGATCGAGTTGACGCCTTCTTCGATCTTTTTGGAGACTTCACTTTCGACGATCTCGGGCGAAGCCCCGGGGTACTCGGTGCTGATCACCACCACCGGAAAATCGATGTTGGGAAACTGATCGACCTTCAGGCGTTGGTAAGAGAACAGGCCCATGACCACAATGGCCAGCATGACCATGGTGGCAAATACGGGGTTTTGCAGGCTGACGCGGGTGAACCACATGCGCTCAATTCCTCACGGTGTGGACTTGGCGGTGGCCGTGAACACCACGGCAATGCCTTCGCGCACAGGGCCGACACTGCCCGTCAAGACCTGTGCACCCGCGCTCAGGCCGCTGACCGCCATCAGGCTTTCGCGCCCGCCTTCGCTGCGTGCGCCTGGCTGCACGGTGATGTGCGTGATCTTGCCGTCTTGCACCACCTGCACATAGGGCTGGGGTTTGTCGGTGCGCACGCTGCTGACGGGCACAGCCAGCACCTGCACACTTTGGGTGCCCAAACTGCCTTGTGCAAACAGACCTTGGCGCAAGCCCTCACGGCCTTGGATGCCCAGGTAGACCACGATGCTGCGGCTGCCCATTTGGGCGCTGGGGTTGATGCGCAAGACCTTGGCGGTCACAGGTTCAGCGATGCCTTCGATGCTCAGTTGTGCGCTCATGCCCACCTTGACGCGGCTGGCCTCTTCGGCGCTCAGTGCCGCTTCCAGTTCCAGTCGCGAGAGGCTGATCACCTCGATCAAGCGCGCTTCGATGGCCACCCGCTCACCGGGTTGGGCCAAGCGCTGCGCCACCACACCCGACAAAGGGGAGCGCAGCGTGGTGTCGGCCAAAGACTTGTTGGCCAGATCCAGCGCTGCCAGTGCCGCCATGTGCGTGGCCTTGGCGCCATTCAAGCTGGCCTGCGAGGCGAGCAGGGCGGTTTGTGAGATGAAGCCTTGGTTCACCAGCGCCTGGTTGTTGTCAAACTGGCGCTGTGCAATGTCCACTTGCGCCTTGGCCGCATCGGCTTGTTGTTGGGCTTGCCTGACGCGGGCTTGGAATTCGCTGGGGTCGATGCGGGCGACCACTTGGCCGGCCTGCACCGTGTCGCCTTCGCGCACCGACATCTCTTGCAAC
>JACDQO010000295.1 GCA_015657605.1 Limnohabitans sp.
AAGCGCAGCACAATGCCCGTGCCCCGGAAATGACGGGCCATGGCCAAAATCTCGTGGTCATTGGTGCCGCGCTTGACCACCATGTTCACCTTGATCGGCCCCAGCCCCGCCGCTTGCGCGGCCTCGATGCCTGCCAGCACATCGGCCACCGGAAAGTCCACATCGTTCATTTGGCGAAAGACGGTGTCGTCCAGCCCGTCCAGACTCACCGTCACGCGTTGCAGCCCGGCGTCCTGCAGGCTTTGGGCTTTGCGCGCCAGCAGCGAACCGTTGGTGGTCAGCGTCAAATCCAGCGGCTGGCCGTCGGGCGTGCGCAGGCGGCCATTGTCGATCAAAATTTCGATGTTCTTGCGCAGCAGGGGCTCTCCGCCCGTCAGGCGAATTTTGCGCACGCCCCGGCCCACAAACACACTGGCGATGCGGGTGATTTCTTCAAAGCTCAGCAGATGGCTTTGCGGCAAGTAGGCGTAGTCCTTGTCAAAGACTTCCTTGGGCATGCAGTAACTGCACCTGAAATTGCAGCGGTCGGTCACGCTGATGCGCAAATCGGTCAGCGGGCGGCGCAGCCCGTCCAGCGGCAAGTTGCTCAAGTCTTGGCCTGCCAACAAGGTGGGCAAAGGCAAGCTGGGATGGCGCTGGTCAACCAGCGGAATGACGCGTTCAGACATAGCGGGTGATTGTGCCCGAGCCGCCTCTCCCATGAGGCAGCATGGTCAAGACTGCGCGGCTGGCGTTAACCGTGTGCAATCGCCACCGTTTTGAGGGTGGTGAAGCCCAACAGCGCTTCCAGCCCCTTTTCGCGGCCATAGCCCGAAGATTTGACCCCACCAAAGGGCAGTTCTACCCCGCCGGCTGCGCCGTAGTTGTTGATGAACACCTGCCCGCTGCGCACGCGCTTGGCCATGCGGAACTGCCGCCCGCCGTCGCGCGTCCAAATGCCCGCCACCAAACCGAACTCGGTGGCGTTGGCCAGCTCGATGGCGTGGTCTTCGTCGGTGAAGGCCATGGCCGACAGCACCGGGCCAAACACTTCTTCTTGCGCCAGGCGGTGCATCACCGGCACATCGCGCAGCAAGGTGGGGGCCTGGTAAAAGCCGCCTACAGGCACGCCCGCCGAAATTTGCCCTTGGGCCACCACCGCAATGCCATCGGCGCGGGCTTGGTCCAAAACCCGGTCACGCGCTCCAATTGGCTGGCACGGATCAGAGGCCCCAAGTCCAGGTTCATGGCCGCTGAGCCCACTTGCAAGCGGCTAAAGGCTTCGCCCAGGCGCTTGAGCAAGGGCTCGTATATGCCTTGCTGGATCAGCACGCGCGAGCCCGCGCTGCAGGTCTGGCCCGAGTTCTGCACGATGGCATTGACCACGACGGGAATGGCTGCGTCCAGGTCGGCGTCGTCAAAAATGATCTGAGGGCTCTTGCCGCCCAGCTCCAGGGTCACTGGGCAGTGCCGCTCGGCCGCCACTTGTTGGATCAGCGTGCCCACGCGGGGGCTACCGGTGAAACTGATGTGGTCAATGCCCGGGTGCCGCGCCAGCGCGTCGCCCACCTCGTGGCCGTAACCGGTGACGATGTTGATGGCCCCCGGCGGAAAGCCCACCTCGGCGGCCAGCTGCGCCACCCGGATCAGGCTCAGGCAGGCGTCTTCGGCCGGTTTGACCACGCAGGCATTCCCTGCGGCCAAAGCGCCGCCCACACTGCGCCCAAAAATCTGCATCGGGTAGTTCCAGGGAATCACATGGCCCGTCACGCCATGCGGCTCGCGCCAGGTCAGCACGCTGTAGCCATTTTGATAAGGCAGGGTCTCGCCGTGCAGCTTGTCGCAAGCCCCGGCATAAAACTCAAAATACCGCGCCAAAGCTATCGAGTCGGCGGCAGCCTGTTTGGTGGGTTTGCCGCAATCGCGCTGTTCCAGCGCGGCCAGCTCGGCGGCGTGCTCGCTCACTTTTTGCGACAGCTTCATGAGCAAGCGACCACGCTCCATGGCGCTCAACTTGCCCCAGGGGCCGTTGAAGGCGGCCCGAGCAGCCTGCACCGCTTGGTCGATGTCGGCCGCCTGGCTGCGCGGGATCTGATCGAACACCTGACCGTCAGACGGGTCGAGCACGTCGATGGTTTGGCCGGCCAGGGCAGGGGTCGGATTGGTTGGCGATGAAGTTCATTTGCATGGGGCTATTGTGAACCCGGGCAGGATTTTGAAAATCACCCACGGGACATCGATCTGTGCGATCAGCCGGGTACAAAAAAAGGCCCGCCGAAGCGGGCCTGTCAGACCTTGCAAAGGGGGTCAGGTGCCGTGAACCTGCATGACCAGAGGCACGATCAGCAGCGCCACGATGTTGATGATCTTGATCAGCGG
>JACDQO010000296.1 GCA_015657605.1 Limnohabitans sp.
AACTCGGGATGGTCGGTGGCGCGCAGGTTCAAGTGGTGGTCGTGCGTGACCATCTGCAGCAGGTACCAGATTTGCTTCTGGCCCTTGTAAAAACCGCGTGCATCCCGTCGGATGAAGCGGTCTGGCACCTCATAGCGCAACCAGTCACGGGTTCGGGCCACGATGCGCACATGCTCCGGTTGGAGTCCCACTTCTTCGTGCAGTTCACGGAACATGGCTTGTTCAGGGCTTTCACCCCGGTCAATGCCACCCTGCGGAAACTGCCAGCTGTGGGTGCGGATGCGCTTGCCCCAGAAAACCTGGTTTTTCTGGTTGAGCAGAATGATGCCGACGTTCGGCCTAAAGCCTTCACGGTCAAGCATAATCAACCTCAAATTTTTAAATTGTGTCCATTATGCACGCCGCACAGGCGCTTGCTCTTGGATGTTTCCCTGATCCCCCTGCTGAGTTAGCCCGCCGCGATGAAAGCCTCCCAGTTCCTCATTTCCACCCTCAAAGAAGCCCCAGCCGACGCTGAAGTGGTCAGCCACAAGCTGATGACCCGTGCCGGCATGATCAAAAAGCTGGGCGCAGGCATCTACAACTACATGCCCATGGGCTTGCGCGTGATCCGCAAGGTTGAAGCCATCGTGCGTGAAGAGATGAACCGCGCCGGAGCGATTGAGATGACGATGCCCGTGGTGCAACCCGCCGAGCTGTGGCAGGAAACCGGTCGTTTTGACAAGATGGGCCCAGAACTCTTGCGCATCAAGGACCGCCATGGCCGCGACTTTGTGATCCAGCCCACCAGCGAAGAAGTCGTGACCGACGTGGTGCGCCAGGAAGTGCGCAGCTACAAACAACTGCCCAAAAACTTCTACCAAATCCAGACCAAATTCCGCGACGAGCGCCGCCCCCGCTTTGGCCTGATGCGTGGCCGCGAATTCACCATGAAGGACGCCTACAGCTTTGACCGCGACGTGGCAAGCGCCAAGGCCAGCTACCAGGTGATGGCCGGGGCGTACCGCAAGATCTTTGACCGCTTTGGCTTGACCTACCGCGCCGTGGCTGCTGACAGCGGTGCCATCGGCGGTGACTTGTCAGAAGAGTTCCAGGTGATCGCGGCCACAGGCGAAGACGCCATCGTCTATTGCCCCAGCAGCAGCTACGCTGCCAACATCGAAAAAGCCGAGGCCCTGGCCCCTAGCCAGCCACGCAGCGCTGCCTCTCAAGCGATGGCCAAGACCCCCACGCCCGGCAAGAGCACTTGCGAAGACGTGGCCGCCTTGCTGAGTGTGCCCTTGTCCACCACCGTCAAATCCTTGGTGCTGGCGACCGACAGCCTGAATGAGCAGGGCGAGATCGTCAAATCACAAGTCTGGCTGCTGCTGCTGCGTGGCGACCACGACATGAACGAAGTCAAAGTGGGTAAGTTGCCCGGCATGGAGGGCGGCTTCCGCTTTGCCACCATGGCTGAGATCGAAGACCACTTCGGTTGCAAGCCCGGTTACCTGGGTCCTTTGAACCTGAAAAAACCTGTGCATCTGGTGGCCGACCGTGACGTGGCCGTGATGGCCGACTGGATTTGCGGTGCCAACGAGGAAGACTTCCACATCACCGGCGTCAACTGGGGCCGTGACCTGCCCGAGCCTGCGCTGGTGGCCGACATCCGCAACGTGGTGGCGGGCGACAAGTCGCCGGACGGCCAAGGCGAATTGGCCATTGAGCGCGGCATCGAAGTGGGCCATGTGTTCTATCTGGGCACCAAGTACTCCAAGGCCATGAACGCCACTTTCCTCGATGAAACCGGCAAGCCGCAATTTTTGGAGATGGGCTGCTACGGCATTGGCGTGACGCGCCTGCCCGCCGCCGCCATTGAGCAAAACCACGACGAGCGCGGCATCATCTGGCCCGACGCCATCGCGCCCTTCACCGTGGTGGTTTGCCCCATCGGCATGGACCGCAGCGAAGCGGTTAAAGCCGAGGCCGAGCGGATTTATTCCGCTTTGCTGGCCGAGGGTGTGGATGTCATCTTGGACGACCGGGGCGAGCGCCCCGGTGCCATGTTCGCCGACTGGGAGCTGATCGGTGTACCGCACCGCGTCACCATTGGCGACAAGGGCCTCAAGGACGGCCAGGTGGAATACCAGCACCGCCGCGATGCCGAATCCAGCAAAGTGGCTGTCGCTGACATCCTGGGTCACCTCAAGGGGCGTTTGGCCCCCTGAGCCGTACGCCCCGGTCCATGACGCGCCCGGTCTTGCCCAGCCGCCGGGCTTGTTTGCTCAGTCTGTGTGGCGCTGTCTTGCCCGCCGGGTTGGCACATGCCGGACGGCAAATTGAAGAGCCTCTGTCGCATGCCGTGCGTTCGGCCCTGAGCGCGGCCGTGGCGGCTGCTGCTCCCCCTGAACCCTTGTTGCCCACCGCCTCTGATCAGCAGAATTACACGCAGTGGCAAGTGGCCAGCAGTCAGCGTCTGACGCGCTACAAAAAACACCCCACCGAGCGGCAAGAGTTCTTGCAAACCCTTTGGTACGAAGCCCGCAGGGCAGGTCTGCCCCTGTCACTGGTGCTGGGCGTGGTGCAGGTCGAAAGCGCGTTTCGCAAATACGCCATTTCCAGCGCCGGGGCACGCGGCTACATGCAGGTCATGCCCTTTTGGGCCCGCCTGATCGGTGACGGCGACGACAGCCGCCTGTTCCACATGCAGACCAACCTGCGCTTTGGCTGCGTGATCTTGCGCCACTACCTGGACCGGGAACGGGGCGATCTTTTCATGGCGCTGGGCCGCTACAAC
>JACDQO010000297.1 GCA_015657605.1 Limnohabitans sp.
AGTCATCGCCCTGCACCTTGAAACGCAGACCCTCAAGCTCAAAGAATTCGCCCGCATCGACCACGGTCTGGCCATGAACTTGCACATGCCCCTGTTGGATCAGTCCGGCGCAGACCCGGCGGGTACCAAAGCCCTGACTGAACAAAATGTCTTCCAGGCGCATGGGTTTAAGAGTTGGAACTTTCATGGGGCATGATTGTCGCTTCGAAAACAACTTCAACCCAGAGCCTTTTGAAGATGACCCAGAACTCAAGCCCGCTGGTCGCCATGACGCAAGCCCTGAGGCAGTGCGAGCAAGGCGACACAACCACCGCCCGCATGGTGCAAATTTGGCGCAAACAAGCGGCTCAGTTGCCCCTGCCAGCAAGATACGGCGAAGTGCTGAATGGACAGCTCGATCGCATGGAATCCAGCGCTTTGTTCAGCGAAGAAAGTTGTTCTTTCAGCCACAAAGACCAGCTGGACGCTTTGAAAATTTGGCTTGAAAAAGCACACCAACAAATGCGCCGGCAAGCCTCTTGAAGACTTTGCCCTGTGCGCGCAACCGATCACCGGGCTCCACCGACCTCAGCAGGTTGGCGGCCTGCGCCTCTATGGGTCAGTAAACGGTGCAGGCCTGCTCAAACGACAATCGGGGATGGCGAGGGAACAGCTTGCTGCTGTCGCCATAACCCAAATTGATCAGAAAGTTGGCGGTGAGGCGGCCATCCGGGAAAAATTCTGCATTCACTTTGGCCAGGTCTACGCCACTCATGGGGCCGCAATCGAGACCCAGAGCGCGCGCCGCGATCATGAAATAAGCACCGCTTAAAGTGCCGTTGCGTGATGCAGTCCCTTGGGCCATTGCCGCATTGCCTTCAAACAATGCTTTGGCATTCGGGTTGCTCGGGAAAACCAGCGGCATGTGCTCAAAGAACTGGCTGTCGGTGGCCACAATCACGCACACCGGGGCCGATTGGGTTTTGACCACATTGCCCGGACTCAAGGCGGGCATGAGTCGTTGCTTGGCCGCGTCGCTGGTCAGGAACACATAGCGCGCGGGTTGAGAGTTCATGGAGGTCGCCCCCATCTTGGCGATGTCATAGACCTCCTGCAGCAAAGCCGCGGGTACAGGCTTGTCCAGAAAACCATTGGCGGTGCGAGCGTCCAAAAAAAGCTGCTGAAGAGAGGCGTTGTCAATTTTCATGGGGCTGGTCTGAGTGAAAAGTAAAGTGTTTATTCTGCCTTGATGCCGATGTCGCGAACCAATTTGGACCAGCGCTCGACATCTCTGCGAACCAAGGCCCGGGTCTGATCGGCGTTCAGGCTCAGTGGCTTGCCACCCGCTTTGCGGAAAGTTTCTTGTAAATCGGGCTGCGCAATCACCTTGGCCAGTTCGTTGCGCAAACGGTCTTGAATGTCCAGCGGTGTCCTTTTGGGCACGAAATAACCAAACCACGACTCCAAGTCCAGGTTGGCAACACCGCTTTCCACGATGGTGGGCACATCCGGGTGCATGGGGTTTCGTTCTGCGCCTGAGACCGCTAAGGCCTTCACACTGCCCGCATTCACATGGACACGCGCTGTGGACGACAGATCAAAGAACAGGTCAACGCGGCCACCCAACAAATCGAGGTAGGCGGCTTGCGCACCTCGGTAAGGAACGTGAACCAAGTCTGCACCGGCCAAGTGCCACAAAGCCGCTGGCAGCACATGCTGGCCCGATCCGACACCCGCTGAAGCGTAAGACAACTTGCCAGGATTGGCTTTGGCGAATGCCACGAGGTCTTTGAGTGAGTTAAGGGGGAGGTCCTTGCGCGCCATCAGCGTGTAGCTGTAACTCACGGCCAGGCCCACGGGCTCAAAGTCGCGCAAACTGTCATAAGACAGTTTGTCGTACAAGCCCATGTTGAGCGCAATGTTGGAGACCGAACCCACCAAGATCGAATAACCATCCGGATCGGCTTTGGCCGCAGCGTCCGTGCCGACCAAGGTGCCAGAACCAGACCTGTTTTCGACGACGATGCTCTGTCCCAGCGATTTGGTCAAACGCTCGGCCAGTGCGCGCGCCACAAAATCAAAACCACCGCCGGGTGGCTGAGGCACGATCACCTTCAAGGGGCGGTTAGGGTATCCCCCTTGCGCCCAAACACCAGGCGCCAAGCCCAACATGCCCATGGCTGGCAGTGCCCGCAAGATGCCGCGACGATCCGCATTCACCCCAAAAATTGGTTCTTTGTTCATCCGTGTCTCCTTGAGAAAAGTGTGACTCAATGTGCTCAGCGCTCTAGAGCACCACCGGCCAACCAGCGTGCGCCACGTTGGTAGAGTTCTTCGACCACCGGCCCTTTGAGCATGGGCATGTCCATCTTGACCGTGTAACCAATCCGCGTTTGGATATAGGCCAAATGGCGGTAACCCTCAGGGAAAGTGGCCAGCGAGGCAGTGTCCAGCTTGAGCACCGCGGTAGAGTCAACCGGGTCGATGCGGTCTTTTTCATAAATGGGCTGACGGTGCAGCAGCTTCCATTCACCTTCGTGACGGATGACAAAGTCGTAAAAACGACCTGTGCACACCACATCGCACATGACAGGGCCATTTTCGCCCTCCACCATGCCCCTCTGAGAGATGGTCATTTTGGTCTGCGCGATGGCACGGTCACCCACCACCTCGATGGCCGACCCCCCCAAAAAATGCAGAATGCTGACCCCTTTGGCCCAACCCTCTTTTGTGACGCGAATGAACTCACTGAAGGGACCTTGAAACCAAGTGGCCATCATCACGCCTTCGGGGTGCCAAACCGTTGCGAAACGATCCCAGTCACCCGCGTCACGCCAAACCGCCCAACGCTCGACCATTTGTCGCACCCGTAATTCGTCACTGAATTAAGGGGTCATGCTTTTATCTCCGTTAACAAAATCAATGGGGGGTGTAGTC
>JACDQO010000298.1 GCA_015657605.1 Limnohabitans sp.
CCGGAGCGGCCGCCGCCGCCATAGCCGCCACCACCACCGAAGCCGCCGGTGCGTGGAGGACGTGCCTCCATCGGACGGGCTTCGTTCACGGTGATGCTGCGGCCACCCAAAGATTGGCCATTCATGCCATTGATCGCGGCTTGGGCTTCGGCATCGCTGCCCATTTCCACAAAACCGAAACCTTTGGAGCGACCAGTGTCGCGTTCCATCATGACTTTGGCGCTGGTGATGGCGCCGAATTCGCCGAATGCCTGTTGCAGGTCTTCGTCACGAACGGTGTACGGCAGGTTGCCGACGTAAAGTTTATTGCCCATGGGGGACTCCTCAGAAATACAAAAAAACAAAGCGATGGGGTCCCGAAAGCACAACAAACTGAAAACTGCCGCCGTAGCGCGCGAAACTGACCGATCACCTGACTTGTGACATTTTTTACAACGTTCACCCACGCATTATGGGGCATAGCGTGGAAAGGCCCTAAAACTCATCCCTTGCACTGGAATGACCTGACTTTTCAAAGGGGTCTCGTCTGTCCCGTCTCGCCAGGTTCAGTGAATTCAAAGTTGGGCGCCGTATCCGTGTGGCTTGGCGCACAGCACTGCTTTGAGGCTATAGCGATCATAGTAAAAAACAAACCATTTACGTTTTACTTCGACATAAACTGGTAATTCGGTTGTTTTTAAAAAAAGACCTTCATGCATGGTCAATATGCATGTGGCCTTAACCAGGCAGTGAATGCAGGCACCGAGCTTCGCAACAAACCCAACGAAAGATTTTTTCATGTCCCAAACCAACACCGTCCCAGGCCAATGCCCCGTGATGCACGGCGCCAACACCCACACCGCCACGGCCAACGCCGCCAAAGCTTGGTGGCCCAACGCGCTCAATTTGGACATCCTGCACCAGCAAGACACCAAGACCAACCCATTGGGCGCTGACTTCAACTACCGAGAAGAAGTGAAAAAGCTGAATGTCCCCGCTCTTAAAAAAGACCTGACTGCGCTCATGACCGACAGCCAAGATTGGTGGCCAGCCGATTGGGGGCATTACGGTGGGTTGATGATCCGCATGGCTTGGCATGCGGCAGGCACTTACCGCATTGCCGATGGCCGCGGCGGTGCGGGCACCGGCAACCAGCGCTTTGCGCCACTTAACTCTTGGCCCGACAACACCAACCTTGACAAAGCCCGTCGCCTGCTTTGGCCCATCAAAAAGAAGTACGGCAACCGCCTCAGTTGGGCCGACTTGATCGTTTTGGCGGGCAACGTGGCTTATGAATCGATGGGCCTCAAAACCTACGGCTTTGCCTTTGGCCGCGAAGACATTTGGCACCCCGAGCAAGACATTTATTGGGGCGCAGAAAAAGAATGGTTGGGTTCGGCGCGTTATGACGGCGGTGACCGTCAATCGCTCGAGAACCCTTTGGCTGCTGTGCAGATGGGTTTGATTTATGTGAACCCAGAAGGCGTCAATGGTCAGCCCGATCCGCTGCGCACCGCGCAAGACGTGCGCCTGACCTTTGCCCGCATGGCGATGGACGACGAAGAGACTGTGGCCCTGACTGCGGGAGGCCACACCGTGGGCAAAGCGCACGGCAATGGCCAAGCGCAAAACCTGGGGCCAGCGCCTGAAGGCGCTGAAGTCAATGAGCAAGGCTTGGGTTGGATGAACCACAGCACGCGCAGCGTGGGGCGCGACACGGTGACCAGCGGCATCGAGGGCGCTTGGACCACCCACCCCACGCAATGGGACAACGGCTACTTCCACTTGCTGCTCAATTACGAGTGGGAACTGACCAAAAGTCCTGCAGGCGCAAACCAGTGGCAACCCATCGGCATCAAGCCCGAAGACATGCCTATGGACGTGGAAGACCCGTCGATTCGCCTGCAGCCCATGATGACCGATGCCGACATGGCCATGAAGATGGACCCGGCTTACCGTGTCATTTCTGAGCGTTTCTACAAAAACCCCGAAAATTTCACCAAGGTCTTTGCACGCGCGTGGTTCAAACTGACACACCGCGATCTCGGGCCCAAGGCTCGGTACATCGGTCCGGAAGTACCGCAAGAAGATTTGATTTGGCAAGACCCGGTGCCTGTGGGCCAAGCCAACTACGACGTGGCCGCAGTCAAAGCCAAAATTGCGGCGAGTGGTCTGAGCGTGAGCGAGATGGTGAGCACCGCGTGGGACAGTGCCCGCACTTTCCGCCACTCCGACAAGCGCGGCGGCGCCAATGGCGCACGCATCCGCTTGGCACCGCAAAAAGACTGGGAAGGCAATGAGCCTGTTCGTTTGGCCAAAGTCTTGGCGGTGCTTGAAGGCATTGCCCAAGCCTCAGGAGCGAGCTTGGCCGATGTGATCGTGCTGGCTGGCAATGTGGGTGTGGAGCAGGCCGTCCAAGCGGCTGGCTTCAACATTCCTG
This sequence comes from Limnohabitans sp., assembly GCA_015657605.1. Lineage (GTDB taxonomy): Bacteria > Pseudomonadota > Gammaproteobacteria > Burkholderiales > Burkholderiaceae_C > Limnohabitans_A. The sequence goes on from JACDQO010000298.1 coordinate 2,420, forward strand.
TGCCGTTCACGCCGGGTCGTGGCGACGCGTCACAAGACATGACCGATGTGGCGTCGTTTGCTGTGCTTGAACCCTTGCACGATGGTTTTCGCAACTGGGTGAAAAAGCACTACGCCGTCAACCCGGAAGAAATGTTGCTCGACCGTGCTCAGTTGATGGGCCTCACAGCGCATCAAATGACAGTCTTGCTGGGCGGTATGCGTGTGTTGGGCACCAACCACGGCGGCTCCAAGCACGGCGTGTTCACCGACCGTGTGGGTGTGTTGAGCAACGACTTCTTTGTGGCGTTGACCGACATGGCTTTTGTGTGGAAACCGACCGGCCGCAATTCCTATGACATTTGTGACCGCAAATCGGGTCAAGTGAAATGGACAGCATCACGCGTGGATCTGGTTTTTGGTTCCAATTCGGTCCTGCGGTCCTATGCCGAGGTGTACGCGCAAGACGACAACCAAGAGAAGTTTGCGCGTGACTTCGTGGCCGCCTGGACGCAGGTCATGAACGCAGACCGGTTCTGATCCATTAAGCCCTGTTAGGCCTCAGAGGTCTTCAGGGCTTGAGTTGACTCAAGTCCAACACGCTGTTGGGCGTCAAGTCTTGTGGCACTTCGTAATCGGCCACGATCCAGGCGCGGCAGGGGTGCGCAGCGGCCTCGGCCAAAAAGTCTTTGATCACGCGCACAGAGACTTGGTCCAAAGAGACAAAGGGTTGGTCCAGCAAAGTGACGCTGCGCCCGATGCCAAGGCGGCCACCAGCATGACTTTGCGGCGGCTGCCTGTGGACAACATGAACAAGGGCTTGTGTCGGTGCCGTTCCATGTCGAGGGCTTCGATCAGATCTTGTTCAATGGCGTGCTGCCAGCTGGGATAGAGCGGTTTGAGCTGGTCCCAGCAGGCTTGCACGGTGGTTTGGTCGTGCTCGCTGCCTTTCAAGTCGGCCCAAAACACCCCATCCGATGGCCTGTCTACACGCCCTTGGAGGGCAGGCAAGTCGCCCGCCAGCAAACGCAAAAGGCTGGTTTTGCCGCTGCCCTCGTCACCGCATACCCAATGCAAGCCAGGACACCATGCGAAAGACAGGTCGTGAATGATGGTTTCACCCGAGGGACCACCGCTCAAATGGTGGCTGCGAAGCACTGCGGGCAAAGCGCTTGTCTGGCTGGTATTTGACATGGCCTCATCCTACCAAGGCCGGTGCTGCCTAGAATGAGCTTGTGGACGAAACCATTTACAAAATTCCTGAATCCGTGTTGGTGGTGATTTACACCCCCCAGCGCGAGGTCTTGCTGATCCGCCGTGCCGACGCAGGTACCTGGCAGTCGGTGACGGGCAGCAAAGACCACGGGGCCGAAAGCTGGGCCGAGACGGCCATCCGCGAGGTTCATGAGGAAACCGGCCTGGATGCCCAACACCCTGACTGCCATTTGCAAGATTGGCAGCTTGAAAATGTGTACGACATTTACCCGGCTTGGCGCTGGCGCTACCACCCTGAAGTCAGCCGCAACACAGAGCGCGTGTTTGGGCTGCGTCTGCCTCAAAAAATGCCGATCACCTTGAGCCCCAGCGAGCACACCGAATGGCAATGGCTCGATTGGCAGGCCGCCGCCGACCATTGTTTTTCGGCCTCCAATGCAGAAGCCATATTGATGTTGCCCCGCTACTTGTCGGAACCGGCGCCATGAAGCCCGAGCGCCACGAACATCCGGTGTTGCGGGTGGCCACCTACACATCCACAAGGGCGTACAAGGCTTGGGCCCTGCGCGGCGTCTGGAAATCCACAACCTGGGCCACGCTGTAGAGCAGTTGGATGCCGACATGGTTTGCCTGCAAGAGGTGCGCAGCGTGCACCGACGGGAAGAGCGATTCTTTCCCCACTGGCCGACGGTGCCGCAGGCCGAATTTTTGGCACCCGAGGGCTACGAGGCCATTTACCGCACCAATGCCATCACGCGCCACGGCGAACACGGCAATGCGATGCTCTCGCGTTGGCCTGTGTTGACGCACCAACACCGCGACATCTCTGACCACCGATTTGAGCAGCGGGGGTTCTTGCATACCCAGGTCGAGGTCGTTGACCGGGTGGTGCATGTGCTGGTGGTGCATTTGGGGCTGGTGCCTGCCAGCCGCGTGCGCCAAGTGGTCAGCCTGTTGGCGCACATTGAGCAAGACATACCGGCCGATGAGCCGGTCTTGGTGGCGGGCGACTTCAACGACTGGGGCACGG
>JACDQO010000299.1 GCA_015657605.1 Limnohabitans sp.
CCTTCCGACTTTTTTCGCCCGAAAGGTTCAGCCCGATGCGGCCACCCGACTGGGCAAACAACCCATGATCATCGAGAACATCGGCGGCGCGGGCGGCTCGATCGGCTTGAGCAAGCTCGTCAGCGCCCCCGCAGACGGCGCCACCCTGAGCCTGGCCAGCCCCATGGAGCTGGTGCTGGCGCCTTTGGCCATCCAGGGCGTGAAGTACAAGTCGGAGGACTTCAAGCTGGTGGCGCAATTTGCCACCACCAACACGATTTTGGCCGTTCGCAACTCGCTCAACGTCAAGACCGTTGACGAGCTGCTGGCTCTGGCCCGCAAAAGCAACAGCAAACCCCTGAGCTATGGCAGCGTGGGTCCAGGTTCGCTCTACCACCTGATTGGCGAGCGGTTCTCCCAGCTCACCAAGGTCGAAATGCTGCATGTGCCCTACAAAGGGATTGCCCCCCTGCTGAACGACCTGATGGGGGGCCAAATCGACATGGCCTTCCTGCCCATGGCAGGCTCCATTCCAGCCACCCTCATGGACGGCAAGATACAGGGCCTGGCCGTGACCGCCAAAACCCCGCACCCGCTGTTCAAGCAGTTCCCTGCCATGGCCACCATGAAGGGGCTGGAGAGCATGGAGTTCGACATCTGGGCGGGCATTGTGGTGCACCGCAACACCCCCGAGCACATCGTCAATGCGCTGAACAAAGCCTTCTATGCATCTGCAGAAATGCCTGAAACACGCAAGGCCCTGGAAGGCCGCGGCAATGTGGTGCTGCCTGAACGCGACCCGCTGGTGCTGGACCGCATCTATCGCAGTGAAATTGATCGCTACCGCGGCATCGCCAAGGCGATCAACCTGCAGGCTCAGTAATTCCTGGGTCAAGGACTGCACATGAACGCTCCCCGCGAAGCATTTGCCCAAAACCTGCTTCAGACTCTGGGTGCCCAAGCCGATGAGTTCATCGCCGTGAGGCACGACATCCACCGCCACCCGGAGATGGGCTACAAGGAATACCGCACCAGCGACCTGGTGGCCGAGCAACTCGAAAAGTTTGGCTATGCGGTCACACGCGGACTGGGCGGTACTGGGGTGGTCGGGCAGCTCCGGCGTGGTGTTGGTGGCAAAACACTGGGCCTGCGCGCCGACATGGACGCACTGCCCATCGAAGAAGCCACCGGTCTGCCTTACGCCAGCTGCAACGTCGGCATCATGCATGCCTGCGGCCATGACGGCCACACCGCCATGCTGCTGGCAGCTGCCAAACACATTGCTTCGCATGTGGCGTTTAACGGCACGCTCAACCTGATCTTCCAACCCGCAGAAGAAGGCCTTGGCGGGGCCAAGAAGATGATGGAAGACGGCTTGTTCAAGCGCTTTCCCTGTGATGCGGTGTTTGCCATGCACAACATGCCGGGCCAACCGCAAGGCCATCTGGTGCTGCGCGAGGGGCCGATGATGGCCTCGTCCGATTACGTGACGATCACGATCGACGGCCAAGGCGGTCATGGTGCCATGCCCCACCAGGCGGCCGACCCGGTGGTGGCTGGCTCGGCCATCGTGTTGGGCCTGCAAAGCATCGTGGCGCGCAATGTGGACCCGCAGGAAACGGCCGTCATCACCGTCGGCGCATTCAACGCCGGGGTGGCCAACAACGTGATCCCGCAAACCGCCACCCTGAGCCTGAGCGTACGCGCACTCAACCCGCAAGTGCGCGAGTTGCTTGAAAAACGGATCACCGAGCTGGCACAGTCACAGGCCCAGAGCTACGGCGTGCGTGCCCAGGTCAACTACCAGCGCGGCTACCCCGTGCTGGTCAACCACCAAAGTGAAACCGACTTTGCACGCGATGTCGCCGAAGAGCTGGTGGGCACCGCACGTGTCACACGGCAGGGCAAAGCCCTGACGGGCAGCGAGGACTTTGCTTTCTTTCTGGAACAGGTGCCAGGCTGTTACCTGCTGATCGGCAATGGCGATGCAGAAGGTGGTGGCCACGGTGCCTGCATGGTGCACAACCCGGCTTATGACTTCAATGACCAAAACGTGGCCGTCGGCTCGGCGTATTGGTCGCTGATGGTGGAGCGGTTTTTACCGGTCAACGGGTGATCGGACCGGGCTTCGGATGCCCTTCCCAAGCCTTGTTTTGCCGCAGGGCCTGACCCCCAGGGGGCAGACCCTGACTGGCTTGAGGCGGCGCACAGACGGGTCTGAGACAATCGCCGGGTGAACATGTCCGAACTCATCCAAACCGTCCTGATCTATGCCTTGCCGGTGATCTTTGCCATCACCTTGCACGAGGCGGCCCACGGTTACGCTGCGCTGCGTCTGGGCGACAACACCGCCTCGGTGTTGGGACGTGTCACCCTCAACCCCTTTCCCCACATCGACCTGGTGGGTACCATCTTGTTGCCCCTGCTGCTTTATTTCAGCACCAGCGGGGCATTTTTGTTCGGTTACGCCAAGCCCGTACCGGTGCGTTTTGACCGGCTGCGCCACCCCAAGCGCGACATGGTCTGGGTGCTTGGCAGCCCCGGTGCCAACCTGGTGCAAGCCCTGCTGTGGGGCGTGTTGTTTTATGTCTTGAGTGGCAGCGGCATCACCGAACGCTTTTTCATTGAGATGTGCAAAGCCGGCATGCTGACCAATGTGGTCATGTTTGCCTTCAACTTGTTTCCTCTGCCGCCCCTTGACGGTGGACGCATCCTGGTGGGCGTTTTGCCCTGGCGCCAGGCGGTGCTGGTGTCTCGGGTGGAGCCTTGGGGCTTTTTCATCGTGATGGCACTGGTCCTCACTGGCCTCATCAGCGCCTGGTGGATGCAGCCCCTGATGGGGGCCACCTTTGAATTTCTCAAGTTCACCCTCAGCCCCTTGGCCGCTTTGTTGCGCTGATTTTTTATTCTTTGTTTTTTTGTTTTGCTCATGACACCCCTTCACCGCACCCGCGTTCTCACCGGCATCAC
>JACDQO010000300.1 GCA_015657605.1 Limnohabitans sp.
CCGCGCCCAGCTGCGCAGGTAGTCGGCTTCTTGCAGGCGGCCGGTGCTGGCCACCACGCGGTAGCCCAGCTTGGCCAGCAAGGCGATCGCCACACTGCCCACGCCGCCGCCGGCGCCTGTGACCAAAATGTCGCCCTTGTCGGTTGTCACGCCGTGCTTTTGCAGCGCCATCACGCACAGCATGGCGGTGTAACCGGCGGTGCCAATGGCCATGGCTTGGCGGGGGGTGAAGGCGGCAGGCAGTTTCACCAGCCAGTCGCCTTTGAGGCGCGCCTTTTGTGCCAAGCCGCCGCTGTGGCTCTCGCCCACGCCCCAGCCGTTGAGCACCACTTGGTCACCCGCTTTGAACAGCGGGTGCTGGCTCTCGGTCACGGTGCCCGACAGGTCGATGCCGGGGGTGAGCGGAAACTTGCGCACCACGGGTGATTTGCCGGTGATGGCCAGGCCGTCTTTGTAGTTGAGGGTGGAATAGTCCACCTGCACCGTCACATCGCCTTCGGGCAGCGCGCTGTCGTCCAGCGTCTTCAGGGTGCAGCGGTAACCGGCGTCGTCTTTTTCAATTTGCAGGGCTTGGTAAGTCATGGGGGTCTTTCTATCGATGGTGTGAAGGCTTCATTTGCGGTTGACCAGCACAATGCCCACCGCCACCAGCGTCAAGGACATGATCAGCGTGAGGGTCACGGCTTCGCCCAGCCAGAGCATGCCAAACAGCAGGGCGAACAGCGGGGTGAGGAAGACAAAGGCCGAGATTTTGGTGGCCGGGTAGTGGCCCAGCATCCACATCCAGGCCAAATAGCTGGCGAAGGCACCGACCACGGTTTGCACCACGACCGAGCCGATGGCAAAGCCGCTCCAGGGCGTGTCCCAGGGCTCGCCCATCCCGTGTGACAACAGGCCCAGCACGACGGTGCTCACGGCCAGTTGGTAAAACAGCAGTTTTTCAGCCGAGATGCGCGTGAGGTTGGTGGCCCGGATGGCCACGGTGGTCAGCCCCCACAAGGCGCCGGCCGCCAGGCCCATCAGATCGCCTGTGGCATCGCCACTGCCAAAGCCTTCGCGCAGGGCGAAGACCACGGCGGCAAAAGCGCAAACCATGCCCAGCCATTGCACCGGGCGCAGCCGTTCGGTGCGGATGAACAAAGGCAGCAGCGCCGCCACCCAAAAGGGCGAGGTGTACAAAAACACCGTCAGGCGGGAGGCCGAGGTGTGCTGCAGACGAGGTAGATGAAAGCGAATTCGACCGCAAACAGGCTGCCTGCCAGCAGGCCCGGCCACAGGCTGCCGTCGCGCTCAAACAGGCGCACGCCACGCCACCAGCACCACAGCCACAACAGTAGCGTGGCCCCCACGCCGCGCACAGCCGACACAAACACCGGGGGCAGTTCGGCCACGGTGACTTTCACCATGACCTGTTGAAACCCCCAAAACAGGCAGCACACCAGCAAAATACCGATCGCAAGGGCGTCCAGGTGGTCTTTGCGGGGTCGGGTCGATGTGCTCATGTCGCTGATTGTGCCGCCACCTGCCCGCACCGCCTGTCCCCCGCGATGCGTCCGGTTTCCCTGATAACAAGGGACAATCCATCTCCAACCCTGCCCCAAGCCCAGTGAAAACATTGCCCACCCCCAACCGCTCAGGTGCAGCTTGGTCGCGCCGCGACCTGTACCGCATGGCGCTCGCCGCTGCCTTGGCCCCGTGGATGACGCCCGGTGCGCTGGCGCAAAGCGCGCCGCCGCGCTGGCAAGTCAACCCTTTCAGTTTGGGTGTGGCCAGTGGCCAGCCGCAGCCGGGCAGCGTGGTGCTTTGGACGCGACTGCGCATCGACGAAGCCGATGCCGCTCGGCGAGAGCAAGCGGCTGAGGTGGTCTGCGAATTGTTCGCCGATGAAGCCTTGCGCCAACCGGTGCGCCAGTGGCGCCTGAGCGCCGATGCCAGCCGAGGCCACAGCTTGCATGTGTTGGCCGATGGCTTGCAACCAGGCCGGCATTATTGGTACCGCTTTGCCAGTGGCAACGCGGTCAGCCCGGTGGGGCGCACCCGCACCAGCCCGGCTTTGAACGAGGCGGTGCGGCGCCTGCGTTTGGGTTTGGCGTCTTGCCAGCATTACGAACAAGGCCACTTTGCGGCGCACCGCCACATGGCCGCGCAAGACCTGGACTTGGTGATGTTTGTGGGCGACTACATCTACGAGAGCAGCAACAAGAACTTCAAAATCCGCGCACACGAAAGCGGCATGCCGTTTTCCTTGGCCGAATACCGTGCTCGCCACGCGCATTACAAGAGCGACCCCGATCTTCAGGCTTGCCATGCCGC
>JACDQO010000301.1 GCA_015657605.1 Limnohabitans sp.
ATGTTCTTGAGGTCTTGCACGACAAAGGCTGGTTGCTGGGCGGGGAGGGTTCTGGTCACTTGTTGGCGCTGGACAAGCACACCACAGGTGACGGTCTGGTCAGCGCTTTGCAGGTGTTGCAAGCATGCGTGGGCAGCGGTAAGACCCTGGCGCAGTTGTTGGAAGGCGTCACCCTTTTCCCCCAAACCCTGATCAACGTGCGTTTGTCATCAGGGTTTGACTGGCAAGGTCACCCAGCTTTGTGGGATGCCACGCGTGCAGCCGAGGCCGAACTTGGGGATTCGGGCAGGGTCTTGATCCGCGCCAGTGGCACAGAGCCTTTGGTTCGCGTCATGGTGGAGGCGCGCGATGCACTGCAGGCCCGTGAATGCGCCGAACGGATTGCGGCCACGTTGCGTTGAACTGCTTCTCATCAACCGGGCCAGTGGATGAAGCCTCATCCGCTTGGCCTGTTTCAGTCAAGACTGTCTTCAGTAAATCAGCCGATCAGGCTTGATCTCTTGCAAGATGGTGGTGGCGATTTCTTCGATGGACTTGGTGGTTGTGGACAACCAGCGGATGCCTGATCGGCGCATCATGGCTTCACCTTCAGATACTTCCATGCGGCAGTTTTCGATGCTGGCATAACGCGAATTGGGCCTGCGTTCGGCGCGGATTTCTGCCAAACGGTCTGGATGGATGCTCAGACCGAAGATTTTTTTGCGATGAGGCACCAAGGCGGGTGGCAGTTGCTTGCGGTCAAAGTCTTCGGGGATCAAGGGGTAGTTGGCCGCTTTCAGGCCGTGCTGCATGGCCAGGTACAAGCTGGTTGGGGTTTTGCCGCTGCGACTTACGCCCACCAAAATCACCTCTGCCGAATCCAGGTCGCGGTTGGATTGCCCGTCGTCGTGTGCCAGCGAAAAGTTGATGGCTTCGATCCGGTCGTGGTACTCCTTGCTTTTGCTCACATCTGAAAAACGCCCCACACGGTGGTGCGACTTGATGCCAAGCTCGGCTTCCAGAGGGTTGACGAATGTGCCAAACATGTCGAGCAGCATGCCCTGACAATGGTCTTGAAGCACTTTGAGGACATCCATGTTCACCAGGGTGGTGAACACAATGGGCTTGGTGCCTTCCGTGTCGGCGGTGTGATTGATCTGCCGCACCGCTTGGTGTGCTTTGTCGATGGTGTCTGTGAAGGGCAATCGAACATGGCGAGATTTCATGTCGAACTGGGCCAGGATGGCGTTGCCAAAAGTTTCGGCGGTGATGCCTGTGCCGTCTGACACAAAAAATACAGTGCGTTTTGGCATGCTTGTAATTTATTTCAATGGCCGGGGTCAACATGACCCCTAAAATCAGTCAATTATCCACAGCTGTCCGCTCGGGGTTCTACTCAAAGAACAACACAACCCTGATCTGCACCATGGAGCCGGGTTTTAACTTTGGAGCTTTGCATGTCTGATCTTTTCAGTGAGACCGCTTTGGTCGTTCCCTTTGAGTTGTTGCGCATGACCGATGTCGAATCGGTCGGTGGCAAAAACGCCAGCTTGGGGGAGATGATTTCCCAGCTGCCATCCGGCGTGCGCGTGCCCACAGGCTTTGCCACCACGGCCCACGCTTTTCGCCAGTTTTTGGCGTTTGGTGGCCTGACTGAGCGCATCAATACCCGACTGAACGCCCTTGATACAGATGATGTGCGCGCCTTGGCCGCTGCGGGGGCCGAAATCCGTGCCATGGTCGAGGCTCAGCCCTTTCCCGCCGATTTGGAAGAAGCCATTCGCTTGGAGTTTGTGCGATTGCAGGGCGGCAATCCTGAAGCCTCGTTTGCGGTACGCTCTTCGGCCACGGCCGAAGACTTGCCGGACGCTTCGTTTGCAGGGCAACAGGAAACCTTTTTGAACGTGGTCGGCATCGACGATGTCCTTCACAAAATGAAAGAGGTGTTTGCCTCTTTGTACAACGACCGTGCCATCAGCTACCGCGTGCACAAGGGCTTTGCCCACGCCGACGTGGCCTTGTCAGCCGGCGTGCAGCGCATGGTGCGCTCTGATTTGGGTGCGGCTGGTGTCATGTTCACCATCGACACCGAGTCTGGCTTTGAAGATGTGGTGTTCATCACCTCCAGCTACGGACTGGGCGAGACGGTGGTGCAGGGTGCCGTCAATCCCGACGAGTTTTATGTCCACAAGCCGATGTTGGTCGCGGGCAATCGCAGCGTGATCCGCCGCAACCTGGGCTCCAAACTCCTTGAGATGGTGTTTGCCACGCCCCAAGAAAAAGCGGCTTCGGGCAAACTGGTCAAAACCACCGACGTTCCTGCCGAGCTGCGCAACCGGTATAGCCTGACCGATGACGAGGTCGAGCAGTTGGCCCGCTATGCGGTGGTCATCGAGCAGCATTACGGCCGGCCTATGGACATCGAGTGGGGCAAAGATGGCAACGATGGCTTGCTTTACATCTTGCAGGCCCGCCCTGAAACCGTTAAAAGTCAGGCCAAGGGTACGCCCGAGTTGCGTTACAAGCTCAAAGGCAAAAGTGCCATTCTGGCCGAGGGCAGGGCGATTGGCCAAAAGATTGGCACCGGCCCGGTACGCCTGGTTCACCACATCAGTGAGATGGACCAAGTTCAGCCCGGCGATGTGTTGGTGACCGACATGACCGACCCCAACTGGGAACCGGTCATGAAGCGCGCCAGCGCCATCGTAACCAACCGTGGCGGACGCACTTGCCATGCGGCCATCATTGCCCGCGAACTGGGCATTCCGGCGGTGGTCGGGTGTGGCAATGCCACGGAGCAATTGACCGAAGGCAGTTTGGTCACCGTCAGTTGCGCTGAGGGCGATACCGGTCACATTTACGATGGCCTGCTCGAAACCGAAGTCAGCGAGATCCAGCGCGGTGTGTTGCCTGAGATCAAAACCAAAATCATGATGAACGTGGGCAACCCGCAGTTGGCCTTTGACTTTGCCCAGCTGCCGAACGCCGGTGTCGGTCTGGCCCGTCTGGAGTTCATCATCAACAACAACATCGGCGTGCACCCCAAGGCCATCTTGGATTACCCCGCCATCGACGCTGACTTGAAGAAGGCTGTCGAATCGGTAGCCCGTGGCCACGCTTCTCCCCGTGCTTTTTATGTCGACAAGGTCGCTGAAGGCGTGGCCAGCATTGCTGCCGCGTTCTGGCCCAAGCCGGTCATCGTGCGTTTGTCCGACTTCAAGAGTAACGAGTACCGCAAACTGATTGGCGGCAGCCGCTACGAGCCAGAGGAAGAAAACCCGATGCTGGGCTTCCGTGGCGCAGCGCGCTACATCAGCGCAGACTTTGGTGAAGCTTTTGCCATGGAGTGCGAAGCCCTCAAAAGGGTTCGAGGTGAGATGGGGCTGACCAACGTGCAGATCATGGTGCCCTTTGTGCGCACCTTG
>JACDQO010000302.1 GCA_015657605.1 Limnohabitans sp.
GCCTGACCTGCCGCAACTGCGAAAGCACTTGCCCGAGCGGCGTGCAATACGGCCACTTGGTGGACATCGGCCGCAAGCTGGTGGACGCCAAAGTCGAGCGCCCCGCTGGCGAAAAGCTGGTGCGCTGGGCGCTGAAAGAAGGCCTGCCTTCGCCCCTGTTTGCGCCCGCCATGAAGATGGGCCAGATGGTGCGCGGCCTGCTGCCCGACAGCCTCAAAGCCAAAGTGCCTGCGCCGCAAGACGCAGGTGCCTGGCCCACCGCGCAGCACGCCCGCAAAGTGCTGATGCTGGCCGGTTGCGTGCAGCCGAGCATGAGCCCCAACATCAACACCGCCACCGCCCGGGTGCTGGACGCCGCAGGCATCCAGACCGTGACCGCCCCCAAGGCCGGTTGCTGTGGCGCGCTCAAGTTCCACCTGAACGACCACGACGGTGGCAAAGACCACATGCGCGCCAACATCGACGCCTGGTGGCCCTTGGTGGAGTCGGGAGAAGTTGAGGCCATCGTGATGAACGCCTCAGGCTGCGGCGTCATGGTCAAGGACTACGGCCATGTGCTGAAAGACGATCCGCAGTACGCCGACAAAGCCGCCCGCATCGGCGCGCTGACCCGCGACCTGAGCGAGTTGCTGCCAGAGTTGGTGCCATTGCTTAAAGACAAGCTCAAACCCGATGCCTTGCAAGCGGCAGGCCTGCAGGCCTACCATCCGCCCTGCACGCTGCAACACGGCCAGCAACTCAAAGGCGGCGTGGAAAAGCATCTGGGCGATCTGGGTTTCAAGATCAAGGTCACGGCCAACGAGTCGCACCTGTGCTGCGGCTCGGCCGGCACTTACAGCGTGCTCAACCCTGAGCTGTCCAAGCAACTGCGCGACCGCAAGCTGGGCCACTTGAATGCACTGGTGCCACAGGGTGTGATCAGCGCCAACATCGGCTGCATCACCCACCTGCAAAGCGGCAGCGGCCTGCCCGTGCGGCATTGGGTGGAGTTGTTGGACGAATCGCTGAGTAGCGCTTCCTGATCGCGTCGATAAAGTCCTTTTTTCCATCCACCAAGACCAGCGCCCGAGCACGCCAAAATGCCCTCCCGGGTAGTATTCAGCAATGGACGGCAGACTGCGCGTGCAAAGCGTAAACAAAGGACAAGACGATGGCGATACCTTGGTTGATGGCGCTCAAAGTGATTCCTTGGGGAGATGTGATCGAGCATGCGCCTTCGGTCCTCAAAGCCGCGCGCAAGCTGATGGACCGTCAACCCGCTCAGCCCCCCGGCGAAGCGGGCACCCCCACCACGACCACGCCCGTCAGTGCCGTGCCCAGTTTGGGTGAACTCAAAAACGCTTTGATTGCCGCGCAAGGCCAGATTGAGCGCCAAGCCCAGACCCAGCGCGAATTGACCGAAACCCTGGCCGAGTTGGCCGAACAAAACGCGCGCCTGGTCAGCACCGTGGAAGTGCTGCGCTTGCGCACGCGGGTGTTGGTGTGGGCTGGCGCAGCGGTGCTGCTGTGGTTGGCCGTGTTGACTTGGCAGTCCTGAACGGGCTCAGGCATGCGCAGATGCTGGCCCCATCGGCCTGCGTCGGTCAAGCCGCCAGCGCCGACTCAATGTCCTTGGCGATTTTTTCTGGCGCATCCTGCGGTGCATAGCGCTTGATCACACGCCCATCGCGCCCCACCAAAAACTTGGTGAAATTCCACTTGATGGCCTTGCTGCCCAAAATGCCGGGGGCCTCGGCCGTAAGCCATTGGTACAGCGGGTGCGCCCCGTCGCCGTTCACTTTGACCTTGCTCATCATCTGGAAGCTCACGCCGTAGTTCTTTTGGCAAAAGTTGGCAATTTGCGCATCGTCGCCCGGGTCTTGGCTGGCGAACTGGTTGCAGGGAAAGCCCAGCACGGCCAGACCTTGACCGGCGTATTTTTGGTGCAGTTTTTCCAAGCCAGTGAACTGCGGTGTGAAGCCGCAGGCGCTGGCGGTGTTGACGATCAGCATCACTTGGCCTTTGTAGCGCGACAGGGGCACGGGTTGGTTGTCAATGCTTTGGGCTTGGAGGTCGTACAGGCTCATGGGGTTTGTTCCGTTGGGAGTGGACAGATGGACATCATGCCAGTGACAGGCTATGGCGGTTCATGCCGATTCAGTGGGCTTTGTGACCCGGCCCGACGATGGACAGCAAAGCCGCCAGCAAGATCAAGGCCCCGCCGATCAGGGTGCGGCTGTCCCAGCTGGAGGCACCCAGCAGCACCGAGGACACACTGGCAAACAGCACTTCGGACAGCATGACCAGCGCTGTGGTGTGGGCGGCCAGGCGGGCGGCGCCGTATTGCAGCGCCAGGTTGCCGAGCAAAAACGAGAGGCTCAGCAGGGCCACCAGGGGCAGCCAGCTCCAAGTGGGGGCCGCGCCGATGGCCACCACCCCAGTGGCCAAACCTGCGATGGCCGCCAGCGTGGCCATGACCGCACCGCCACCAAACATGGCCAGGGTGCGCGACGAGCTGGGGCTGTCTTTGAGCTTGAGCAGCAAGGCGTTGGTGATGGCAAAAGTCAGGCCTCCCATCAGCGCCAGGCCATCGGCCAAGCTCTCGGGCACGGGCCAAGGCGTTTCGGGTGTTTTGAGGACGATGAACAAACCGGCCAGCGCCAGCACCAAGCGCAGCAAGGCCATGGGGGTGGGTTTTTCACCCAGCAGCCACCAGGCCACCAGCACCGACCAGGCGGGCATCAAATAAAACAGCAGCACCACGCGCACCACGTCGCCCACCGTGACGGCCCAGTTGAAGCCGACATTGGTCAGGCCCGAGGCCAGCAGCAAGAGCCACAGCCCGGGGTGTCCGCGCCAGCTCAGCAGTTGTCCGCTGCGCCACAGCCACAAAGCGATGGACACGAAGACAAAGGCGTAAACCAGTGCGGTGGCCCACAGCGGGTGCAAGCCTTGGGCTTCCAGTTGTTTGAAGGGCCACCAGCACACGCCCCAAACAAAAGCGTTGAAGAGGAGCCCGGCGACCGCCAGGCTTTTGGGGGAGGTGTTGCCCATGGAGGGGGCAGATCAGGAGGCGTCGCCGGAGGCTTTGGCGGCCGCCAGCGTGGCTTGGCGCTTGCGCCACCAGCGCACGCCCAGCCAGACGAGGCCGATGCCCAGCAGGGCAAAAATGCCATGCTGGAATTGGCGCAGCACGCCAAACATCCAGTCCCAGTTTTGCGCGCCAAAGTAACCCAGGTACACCCAGATCGGCACGCTGATCAGTGCGGCAAAGCCGTCCATGAAGAACCAGGTGGAAAAGCTCACGCGGCGGCTCATGCCGGCCGAGAAAAACACAGGGGTGCGCAGACCAGGCAGAAAGCGGGCCACGAACATGACCCATTTGCCGTATTTTTCAAAAGCTTCTTGTGCGCTGGCAAAGCGTGCGGGTGTGAGGATTCTGCGAAAACCGGGCAGTTTGGCAATGCGCTCGCCATACAGGCGGCCCAAAGTGAACATCAGGCCGTCACCGACCATCACGCCCGCCATGCCCACGGCAAACATGGTGTGCACATCGGCATGCCCTAAACCTGCGATCACGCCGCCTGTGACCAGGGTCACATCCTCAGGAACGGGGACGCCAAAACCGCAAATGAGCAACATCACAAATACAGCCAAATAGCCGTATTCGGTGAAGATGGGCATCAAAAACTCAAAAACTTCCATGGATTTCAAGGTTTGGGCGCTTGAAAAACCCTGGACGAATGCAGGGGCTCAGCAGGCAGCGCGCCAGTGTAAAGCATTGTAGCCCCTTCCAGACACGGGTCAGGCCGGTGTGGCCCCACGTTTTTCAGCGCAACGGAGAGTGCGCGTCAGGCCGCTCGCAGGGGCTGAGTTTGCTGGCACACTTGCGTCTATTCGTCAGTTTTGTTGCACACCCATGCCTCGTCCGATTCAAGCCACCATCCACCCTCAAGCCTTGCGCCACAACCTGAACCGGGTGCGCCTGGCGGCCCCCGATGCGCAGGTCTGGGCCGTGACCAAGGCCAATGCTTACGGGCATGGCATCGAGCGGGCCTTTGATGGCTTGCGTGGCGCCGACGGGTTTGCCCTGCTGGACTTGTCCGAGGCCCAGCGTGTGCGTGATTTGGGTTGGCGTGGCCCGATCTTGCTTTTGGAGGGGGCCTTTGAGGCGCGCGATCTTGAGCTGTGCTCGCGTCTGAGCCTGTGGCATACGGTGCATTGCGACGAGCAAATCGACATGCTGGCGCTGCACAAGACGCATGAGCCGCACCGTATCTTTTTGAAAATGAACTCCGGCATGAACCGACTGGGCTTTACACCCCAGCGCTTTCGGTCGGCTTGGACGCGCTTGAACGCTTTGCCTCAGGTGGATGAGATCTCGCTCATGACCCATTTCAGCGACGCCGACGGCCCCAAGGGCATTGCCGAGCAGATGGCCCGGTTTGCAGAGGCCACTTGCGATCTGCCCGGGGAGCGCAGTTTGAGCAACAGCGCAGCCACTTTGCGCCATGCGCAAGACGCCGCGGTCAAGGCCGATTGGATTCGCCCCGGCATTGCGGTGTATGGCAGTTCGCCGGACTTTCCCGCGCACAGCGCCGCCGATTGGGATTTGCAACCGGCCATGAGTTTGAATGCCCAAATCATCGCGGTGCAGTCCCTTCAAGCGGGCGACACGGTGGGCTACGGCTCCAGTTTTGTGGCCGATCGGGCCATGCGCATCGGCGTGGTGGCCTGTGGTTATGCCGATGGTTACCCGCGCATCTGCCCCACGGGGACGCCGGTGCTGGTCAATGGTCAGCGAGGGCGCACCGTGGGCCGGGTCAGCATGGACATGCTGACCGTGGACTTGAGCCCTTTTCCAGACGCAGGCGTGGGCAGCACAGTGACGCTGTGGGGCCAGTCGGCACAAGGCGCGGTGCTTGCCATCGACGAGGTGGCCCAGGCCGCAGGCACGGTGGGTTATGAGTTGATGTGCGCCTTGGCGCAGCGTGTGCCAGTGGTGCTGGCCGACTGAAGGCTTGGTTTTCATGCCCCACCGCACACCGCTGCACCCCCATGACCAGCGTGCCTTGGTGGTGGCGCTGGTCTTGGTCGTGATTTGGGGCGGCAACTTCACCCTGCAAAAGTACCTGTTTGACCTGATCACACCCGGCGGTTTCTTGTGGGCGCGTTACCTCATCATGCCCGTGTGTGCCTTGCTGCTGATGCGTTGGCGCATGGGCGCTTGGTTGCCCCCCTTGCCGCGCAAGGACTGGATGCACATGGCTTGGCTGGGCTTCATTGGCCATTCCTTGCATGTGGGCTTGGTGACTTATGGCATCCATTGGTCCACGGCGTTTTCCAGCTCGGTCATTTTGGCTTGCGGCCCGATTTTCACTTTGTTGATCTTGCGCATACAGGGTTTGGAGCGTTTGACGGGTGCACAAATAGCGGGCGTGACGCTGGCTTTTGGCGGGGTCTTGATGTTTTTGTCCGACAAATTGCTGGGCGGCAACTGGCGGGCTGGCGGGGGTGACTTGGTGTTGCTCGTGGCGGCCTCTCTTTTTTCTTATTACACGGTGGCCGTGAAGCCTGTGATGCAAAGGCACGGCTCGGTCTTGACCATGGGCTATGCGACCTTGTTGGGCGGTTTGCCGGTCATGCTGTTGTCGCTGCCTGCGGGGCTGGAGGCCAACTGGGCGTTGCTCGATGTTTGGGCTTGGGTGGGCTTGTTTTGGTCGGTGTTGGTTTCAGCCTTTTTGGGCTGGCTGGCTTGGGGCTGGATCAACACCGTGAGGGGCGTGGCCCGTTCTGCGCCCCTGATGTACCTGATGCCGCCCATTGCGGGCCTTTTCGCCTGGGCGCTGTCGGGGGAGAGCTACACCTGGATCAAGATCGCTGGGGCGGGTGTGACCTTGCTGGGCGTGGCTTTGGCGCAGTATGCCGGGCAAATCAAATGGCGGCTGCGGTGAGCGGGGCTGTCGCCATCACTTGAGCCAAGTGTCATAAGCGGTTTTGCAGATCAAGGCCAAGACCACGAAGATGAAGACTTGGCGCACAAAACCCGAGCCGTGCTTGAGCGCCAAACGCGTGCCGATCAAGCTGCCAACGATGTTGGCCACCGCCATGGCCAAGGCCAAGTGCCACCACACATGGCCTTGGTAGGCGAACAGCATGAGGGCTGAAAAGTTGGTCGCCACATTGATGAATTTGGCCGAGGCAGAGGCGTTCAAAAAGTCATAGCCCAGCCAGCGCACATAGGCGAACACCAAAAAGCTGCCTGTGCCCGGGCCAAAAAACCATCGTAAAACC
>JACDQO010000303.1 GCA_015657605.1 Limnohabitans sp.
CATGTCAGGGCGCGACAGCAGCAAACGGCACAGGGCCACGCGGCGCTTTTCGCCGCCCGACAGCTTGCCGATGATGGCGTCCCAAGGGGGCAGGCGCAGCGCGTCGGCAGCGATTTCGAGCTGGTGCTCAGACGCATCACCAGCGGTAGAGATGATGGCTTCGAGCTTGGCTTGCTCGGCGGCCAGAGCGTCAAAGTCAGCGTCCTCTTCCGCGTAGGCGGCGTACACCTCTTCCAAGCGGGCCTGCGCGGCCTTGACTTCGCCCATGCCGCTTTCCACGGCTTCACGCACGGTCTGCTCGGCGTCCATCACGGGTTCTTGGGGCAGATAACCGATTTTCAGGCCCGCCATGGGAATGGCTTCGCCCTCGATCTCTTTGTCGATGCCTGCCATGATCTTGAGCAACGTGGACTTGCCCGAACCGTTGGTGCCCAGCACGCCGATCTTGGCACCTGGGAAGAAAGACAGCGAAATGTCTTTGAGGATGTGACGCTTCGGGGGCACGATCTTGCCAACCCGGTTCATCGAAAATACGTATTGAGCCATGTGTAAACCTGAATAGAAAAAAGCGCGGTTGCAGCGCGTGCAACCCGGCATTATCCCCGCTTGCCGGGGTTTGAAGGAAAAAAATCAGACCGTGCGCTCAGACACCTGACCTGATCGCGAGGAATACTGCACCCGGCTGTCCAAGGCCTCCAATTGCACCCGAGCCGTGCGGCGGCCATACACCTCTTCGCGCAGCCAATCGCACTCGGCGTCCAGCAGGTCGTCAGACCCCAAACTGCACCACCACACCCGGCCTTCGCCATCCCAGCGGTAGCCTCTGGCTTTGAGTTTGTCTTTGGACTCAAACGGCGCGCCCGTGGCCCTCAATTTGTAACGGGTCTGGCCCAATCCGGACAAAAGCCGCAACAAGCCGGTTTGGCCATCTGCCAAGGGCGAAGCCAGTACCTGCAAAAGCGCATGGCAATCCACCTGCGCGCGGTGGGCGTCGTAAAACCAGCCCCGCTCTGACGCCAAAAACTCCAGCTTGGCCGAGCCACTGCCCTCTTTCTTCCAGTCGATGCCCATGAAAGAGCAATTCCAGGACTTGCTGGCGAAAACGGGCAAACGCGCTTCGACAAACGGCCGGTCAAACCCGGCGTTGTGCGCCACGACCAAATCAGCCGCTTGCACCAGCGCGGTCACGGCAGCGTCATCGATGCGCTGCCCCTTCACCATGCTGTCGTCAATGCCCGTGATTTCGGTGATTTGCGGCGGAATCGGTTTGCCCGGGTCTTCAAACGATTCATAATGGTGACTGGACCCACAGGCAAACCTGTGACCGTGTCGACCAGCACCGACAACATGGCCAGCTCGATGATGCTTTCGCTTTTGCTGTCCAGACCGGTGGTTTCGGTGTCCAGCA
Organism: Limnohabitans sp.; assembly: GCA_015657605.1. Taxonomy (GTDB): domain Bacteria; phylum Pseudomonadota; class Gammaproteobacteria; order Burkholderiales; family Burkholderiaceae_C; genus Limnohabitans_A. The sequence goes on from JACDQO010000303.1 coordinate 1,409, forward strand.
CGATCACGCGCTGGGTGGTTTGCCGTTCACGGGCCCGTAATCGCTGTGCGGCACCAAGCGGCGCAGCACGCGAAAGTCGGGGTGCTGCGCCAGCACTTGGGCCATGGCTTCGGGGTCGGCAACAGAATCGACAGGCGCGTCGAAAAAACTCATTTGTTGGGTTTTGCTCATAAGCCGAGATTAAACCGCGTCTTCAAGACCACCGGACCAACCATGAGGCAACCGAAGCCACCTTTCAATCGAGCTTGATCCCCAAGTCCACCGCCAGCTTGATCCAGACGGGCACTTCGGCTTCCCAGTCTTTGCGGGTGGCCGCCAGGTTCTTGGGCTTGTTGGGGATGGCGAAGGTTTCGCGCAGCTTGGCGGCTTTGTCGGTGTTGGACCAGGCCACCGCTTCATCGGCCATGCGCTTGAGCACGGCCTCGGGCGTGCCGGCCGGGGCCACCAAAGGCAGACCGCCCTCGAGCGTGACCAGCTTTTCGGTGTTGCCTTGTTCGGTCAAGGTGGGCACATCGGGCAGTTTGGGTGATCGGTAACTGCCGGTCACACCAATGGCACGCACACCCCGGGTGGACACGGCGTTGAAGGCCTGAAAACTGCCCACGGCGATTTGCAATTGCCCAGAGGCCACGTCCAGCCACATGGGCGCTTCACCCCGGTAGTGCACCGACTGGATCGTGGTGCCTTGCTGGCGGTTGGTTTGGTCGGCCAACATGTGCGGATAAGAGCCCGGCGCATAAGTGCCCATAGAGGTGTTGTTCTTTTTGGCCCAAGCGACAACTCGGCCATGTTTTTGGCAGGGATCTTGTCGTTGATGCCCACCACCAGAGGGCCGGAGGGGAACACGGTGACCGGAGTCAAGTCTTTGTCCAGGTTGTAAGGCAGCTTGGCGTACAAAACGCGGTTTTGCCAAAAGGTGCCGGATGTGCTCATGACAAAGGTGTAGCCGTCGGCGGGGGACTTGGCCACCGCGTCAATGCCAATGATGGCGCCTGCACCGGGCCTGTTTTCAATGACCACCGGCACACCCAAACGGCTACTGAGAAACTCCCCGTAGTTGCGGGCATAGGCATCGGTCAGGCCACCAGGCGGAAAGGCCACCACGATTTTGATGGGCTTGGCAGGCCATGCGGCCGTCTGCGCTTGGGCTGGCCCCATCCAGGCCATGCTGGCCAGACCAGCGGCCAGGGCGGTGGACGCTGTCAAAACATGGCGGCGTGAAAGCGGGGTATGAGCGGACATGGGGTTTCCCTGGGTGTTGTTGAAGTGGCTGACGGCAGTCTAGGGGCGCCGGGCAAATATTTGAATTGGGGTTTGAACCCATGACACAAACAGGACGGTGATGCGCTGGCTTGGCTTTGTGCGACAATGCAAGCCGCTGAGGCCTCCAGTTGCCCCAGCA
>JACDQO010000304.1 GCA_015657605.1 Limnohabitans sp.
AACCGCTCGATCGCCTACGGCATTGCCAAGGCCTGCCATGCACAGGGTGCGGAATTGGCTTTCAGCTATGTGGGTGAACGCTTCAAAGACCGAATCACCGAATTCGCGGCCGATTTTGACTCCAAGCTGATTTTTGATTGCGACGTGGGCAGTGATGAACAAATCGACAAGCTTTTCACCGACTTGTCTGCCACTTGGCCGAAATTCGATGGATTTGTCCACGCGATTGGCTACGCGCCACGCGAGGCGATTGCCGGAGACTTTTTGGACGGCTTGTCACGCGAAGGCTTCAAGATCGCCCATGACATCAGTGCCTACAGCTTCCCAGCCATGGCCAAAGCGGCCCTGCCCTACCTGAACGACAAGTCGGCTGTGCTGACCCTGACTTACTTGGGTGCCATCCGAACAGTGCCCAACTACAACACCATGGGCCTCGCCAAAGCCAGTTTGGAAGCTTCGGTTCGCTACTTGGCCGAATCATTGGGCAGCCAAAACCGGGGCCTGCGTGCCAACGGCATCTCGGCCGGTCCTATCAAGACGCTGGCGGCCAGTGGCATCAAGGGTTTCGGCAAGATTTTGTCGGTGGTGGCCGAGGCCTCGCCCATTCGCCGCAACGTGACCATTGATGACGTTGGCAATGTGGCTGCCTTCATGCTGAGCGACTTGGCAGCGGGCGTGACGGCCGAGATCACCTATGTGGACGGCGGTTTCAGCCAGGTGGTGGGCGGCATTGCCGAGCCCGCGAACACCGCCCTCTGATAACCAGGGTTTGGCACGACTCGATCAGTTCAACCCCAAAGCCTCGGCTGGCCTTTGGGCGACAGCTTGAATCGCCGAGGGTCTGGATAATCCCTCCATGTCTGAAACAGCTCCGCTCAACACACCCCGTTCAAAAACAGATTTGTTCTTGTCCTTCACCGTGCTGGCACTACAAGGCTTCGGTGGGGTTTTGGCGGTGGTACAGCGTGAATTGGTCGAAAAAAAACGTTGGATGACGCAGGCCCAGTTTGTGGAGGACTGGGCGGTCGCTCAAATCATGCCGGGCCCCAATGTGGTCAATTTCTGCTTGATCATTGGCGGACGCCACTTTGGTTTGGGCGGTGCACTGGCTTCTTTGGCAGGCTTGCTGTTCGCACCTTTGGCTGTGGTGTTGATCTTGGCATCGGTGTTCGGTGGCGTGTCTGATGCCCCTTGGGCGCAAGGTGCCCTGCGCGGCATGGGGGCGGTTGCAGCCGGAATGATCGCAGCCACAGGCATCAAACTGATCGGTGCGTTGAAGCTCAACCCGATGGGCATGTTGGCCTGTTTTTCGGTGATGGTGAGCACCTTTGTGTGCGTGAGTTTGTTGCGCTGGCCTTTGCTTTGGGTGTTGTTGGGCATTGGCTCTTTGGCCTGTGCTTGGGCGTACCAACAATTGAGCAAATTGGACGCCAGTGAGGCGTCATCATGAGCCTCAGTTTGCAATTGAGCCTGAGTGATTGGGTGGCCTTTTTCAACCACTTTTTATCGCTTTCGCTTTTGGCGATCGGCGGTGCCATCATCACGGCGCCCGACATGCACCGATTTTTGGTGGACCAAAACGAGTGGCTGACAGAGCAACAGTTCAGCTCTTCCATTGCACTGGCCCAAGCATCTCCGGGTCCCAACGTTCTTTTTGTGGCGGTGATGGGCTGGAACGTGGGGCTGAACGCGGGAGCCGGTCTCGGGGGAGGCTGGATGAGCGTAGCTTTGTCGAGTTTGGGTGTCTTCCTGAGCCTTTTGGGCATCATGCTGCCCTCTTCCGTGTTGACCTACAACACCACCCGATGGGCCCACCGCCACCGTGACAAGCGCGGCATCAAAGCCTTCAAATTGGGCATGGCCCCGGTGGTGATTGCTTTGTTGGTGTCTACGGGTTGGCTTTTGACCGCCAGCCACAACAACCCCGCCAAAGATTGGCCTTTGTGGCTGTTGACCCTGGTCTCGATGCTGCTGGTTTGGCGCACCCGAATTCACCTGCTGTGGCTGATTGGGGCGGGTGCTGTGATCGGGGCTTTGGGGTGGATCTAAGGGACAGGATCCCGGATCAGCGTGGGCTTTCGAAAAACACCGTGTTCGAGTAATCGCTGACCTCGAAATAGACCTTTTTCTCGCCCGGGTCGACCACCATGTTGAAGTTCTCATCCAGCACGCCATAACCATATCGGTAAGCCCTAGGCTGTTTGTCATCGGTCCCCAAAGCGGTGCTGACTTTGTCCACTTGGATGAAGCGCCGAACCAGCTTGTCACCCGCGTAAACCTCCATCACGCCATTGGTGCCCGTCCAGTTTTGAATCCCTCTGCTGAATTTGTTTTGTTGCTCTTGCGTGCAAGCGGACAAAAGCACCGTCAAAACCGACAGCAGACTCAAGGAAAAGATGGTTTGACGGGACATGGCTGGCTTAAGAAAAGTTTCAGAAAGAAAGGCATTCAGCTGCGTTGACGCAGTGCTTCATAGAGGCAAACACCACTGGCCACCGACACGTTCAAACTTTCAACGGCCCCGCGCATGGGGATGCTGACCAGTTCGTCACAGTTTTTGCGGGTCAGCTGGCGCATCCCGCTCCCTTCAGCGCCCAACACCAAAGCGGTGGGCACTTTCAAGTCGGCTTGGTAAATGATGCGCGGTGCATCGTCGCTGGTGCCAATGACCCAGATGCTGCGCTCTTTGAGCTCGCCCAGCGTTCGGGCCAAATTGGTCACCATGAAATAAGGCATGGTTTCGGCTGCGCCACTGGCCACTTTGGCCACCGTGGCATTGATGCCCGCAGCATGGTCTTTGGGGGCAATGACGGCATGCGCCCCAGCCCCATCGGCCACCCGCAAACAAGCGCCCAGGTTGTGCGGATCGGTCACGCCGTCCAACACCAAGAGCAAAGGCGGGCCTTCAACCGAGTCCAACAAATCGTCCAAGGAGTGGTTTTGCGGGATCGGGGCGACCATGGCCACCACGCCCTGGTGGCCATGGCCACCGGCCAGTTTGGCCAGGCGCTCACCGTCCGATTCGATCATACGCATGCCCGAATCGCGGGCCTTGTCGATGAACTGGCGCATGCGCGCATCGCGGCGGGTGACCTCGTAATGGATTTCAACAACGGATTGGGGGGCGATCTTGAGGCGAACGCCCACGGCATGAAAGCCGAACAGCACTTTGTGGGATGACATGCCAAGATTATCGTTGTTCCCCAAAGCCTACTGGCCTTGGCACCGGGATGTTTTAAACCGGCTTGTGGGCTGACTCACTCAAGCGCCCCGCCTGAATCGACAGGACACGTTCGCACTTGGCCGCAAGCTGGCGGTCGTGCGTGACCAAGACCAAGGTGGTGCCCTGCTCCCGGTTGAGCGCGAACATCAAGTCCATGATGGCTTCGCCTGTGGCATGGTCCAAGCTCCCTGTCGGTTCGTCGGCCAGCAGCACATCGGGTTGAACCACAAAAGCCCGGGCCAGGGCCACGCGCTGCTGTTCCCCGCCTGATAAAACTTTGGGCAAGTGCTTGAGTCGTTCGCCCAAACCCACGCGCTGCAGCATGGCTGTAGCGGTTTTGCGGGCATCGGACAGATCGGTCAACTCGAGCGGCAACATCACGTTTTCCAGCGCCGTCAGGTTGGGCATGAGCTGAAAGCTCTGAAACACGAAGCCGACGTGCTGGGCCCGCAAGGCGGCTCGCTCATCCTCTGACAAATCGAACAAGGATTGCCCTGCCAACACCACCTGCCCGGCGCTGGGCGTATCCAATCCCGCCAAGATGGCCAGCAGCGTGCTTTTGCCCGAACCAGAAGCGCCGACAATAGCGGCTGTTTCCCCCGCGTTCAATGAGAAATCGATATCGCGCAAAATGTCCAGCCGACCGCTGGCATCCTGCACGCTTTTGGAGATGCCACGCACGGCAATGATGGATTCAGGCATGCACAAACCTTTGTTGAGACGACGCCACTTTAACTGCGCCTTGCTGGCCCTGGCCGGCTGGGGCTTTGTGGCGGCTGCGCAAGGCACTTCGAGTCAGCGCATCTTGGTGTTGGGCGACTCGCTGAGCGCCGAGTACGGCCTGGCCAGAGGCACAGGTTGGGTCGCCTTGCTGCAAAAGCAATTGGCGCAAGAAAAGCCTGGCGTGGAAGTCATCAACGCCAGCATCAGCGGCGAACACCACCTCGGGCGGGCGCTCCCGCCTGCCCGCTTTGCTCAAACGCCACCAAACCAGCCATGTGGTCATCGAGCTGGCGGGAATGACGCCCTGCGCGGCCTGCCGATGACCATGACGCAAGACAATTTGCTGGTCATGACCCAGCAAGCCCAAGCGGCCGGGGCCAAGGTGTTGCTGTTGGGCATGCAAATGCCCCCCAATTACGGCCCCGAGATGCGCGCCAGTTCGAAGCCTGCATACTGCCACTGTGGCCCAAAATCCAAAAACGCGGA
>JACDQO010000305.1 GCA_015657605.1 Limnohabitans sp.
AGCGCAAGCTGCGCGAGCGCATGAAGATCCCGGTCTTTCATGATGACCAGCACGGCACCGCCATCGTGGTGGGTGCGGCCATCTTGAACGGCCTCAAAGTCGTGGGCAAGGACCCGAAACAGATCAAACTCGTGACTTCTGGCGCGGGCGCTGCGGCGCTGGCTTGCTTGGGCCTGTTGGTCAAGCTGGGCATTCCGCGCGAAAACATTTGGGTCACCGACTTGGCCGGCGTGGTCTATGAAGGCCGTACCGAGCTGATGGACGAAGACAAAATCCAGTTTGTCCAAAAGACCGAGCAGCGCACGCTGCGTGAAGTGATTGCCGGTGCTGACGTGTTTCTGGGCCTGTCGGCAGGTGGTGTGCTCAAACAAGACATGGTCCAGTCCATGGCCGCCAAACCGCTGATTTTTGCGCTGGCCAACCCCAACCCCGAAATCAACCCCGAAGACGTCAAGGCCGTGCGCGACGACGCCATCATGGCCACGGGCCGCACCGATTACCCCAACCAAGTCAACAACGTCCTGTGTTTCCCCTACATCTTCAGGGCGCCCTCGATGCGGGGGCATCCACCATCACGCTGGAGATGGAAATTGCCGCTGTCCACGCCATCGCCGAATTGGCCCAAGCCGAGCAAAGCGAAGTGGTGGCCGCTGCCTATGCAGGCGAGCCCTTGGCTTTTGGCCCCGAGTACTTGATCCCCAAGCCGTTTGACCCGCGCTTGATGATCAAAATCGCCCCAGCTGTGGCGCAGGCGGCTGCCGACAGCGGCGTGGCCCAGCGGCCCATCCAAGACATGGACGCTTACCGTGAAAGCTTGCAGGGCTTTGTTTACGCCTCGGGCACCATGATGAAGCCGATCTTCACGGCCGCCAAGCGCGCGCTGAAAAAGCGCATCGCCTACAGCGAGGGCGAAGAAGAACGCGTGCTGCGTGCAGCCCAGATCGTGGTGGACGAGGGCATTGCCCGCCCCACCTTGATCGGCCGCCCAGCGGTGATTGCCGAGCGCATCGAGAAATTGGTTTGCGCCTGAAAGAAGATCTCGATTACGAAGTGGTCAACGTGGAAGACGATCACCGGTACCGCGATTTTTGGCAAAGTTACCACCGCATGACCGAGCGCAAGGGCATCACCCAGCAGATGGCCAAGATCGAAATGCGCCGCCGCCTGTCTTTGATCGGTGCGATGTTGCTGCACAAAGGCGATGTGGACGGGATGATCTGCGGTACCTGGGGCACCAATCCCATGCACTTGAATTACATCGACCAAGTCATCGGCAAGCGTGCGGGGGTCAACACATTCGCCTGCATGAACGGCTTGATGTTGCCCGGACGCCAGGTGTTCATGGTGGACACCCATGTCAACTACGACCCCACCGCCGAGCAATTGACCGAATTCACCATCATGGCGGCCGAAGAAATGCGCCGTTTTGGCATTCAACCCAAAGCGGCTTTGTTGTCGCACTCTAATTTTGGCTCGTCTAACCAACCCAGCGCCGTCAAAATGCGCGATGTGTTGGAACTGCTGCGCCAAAAGGCCCCTTGGCTCGAAGTCGATGGCGAGATGCACGGTGATGTGGCTTTGGACGCCGCCGCACGCCACGCCATCATGCCCAACAGCACCTTGATGGGCGATGCCAATTTGTTGGTTTTGCCCAATATCGATGCCGCCAACATCGCTTACAACTTGCTCAAAACCGCTGCCGGCGGGAACATTGCCGTCGGTCCGGTTTTGCTGGGGGCGGCCAAGCCGGTCCATATCTTGACGCCCAGCACGACCGTGCGCCGAATTGTGAACATGACGGCCTTGACGGTGGCAGACGCGAACGCGGCGCGTTGAAGACTTCAAGGGGAGTGCGCGCTCACCTGCATTAAAAATGCCCAAAATGTCTTTGCCTGTTTATTGGGCATTCGCTTGCATTTTTATCGCATTTGCCGCACACTAGCGCCTTTGAGTTTTCGGGTAAACCCGGAGGCTTCTGAAAGGTGTGTTCATGAGGGTGGCCCAGCAATTCGTGCCCCGTCAGCGCTGGTTTGCTGTGCTGATGGGCCTTGTTTGGATGGTTTGCACAGTTTTGGTGCACGCCAAACCGCCCAACGAGACTGCAGGCTTGGCCACCGTTTGGGTGACCGAACTGCCCCGCGAAGCGCAAGAAACTTACCGAGCCATCCGAAAGGGTGGTCCTTTTCCTTACGAAAAGGACGGCACGGTTTTTGGCAATCGCGAGCGGCTTTTGCCTCGTGAGGACCGCGGTTTTTACCGTGAATACACCGTCAGGACCCCTGGAGAGCGCACCCGTGGTGCTCGCCGCATTGTTTGCGGCGGTCCCGTGCCGACGGAACCGAAAGCCTGTTACTACACCCAAGACCATTACGCGAGTTTTCGCATGATGGTTGATCGACCCTAATTTTTGTTTGAGAAAGACCACGGAGATGGACACGCTGACACGCCATGACCAAGAGGCGCCCCTGAAGGGCGTGCGGTCAAATATCGTGCAGTCGATTCGCGCTTACCGCGTGAGCGATCTGCAGGAAGCCGCCCAAGGATTGGGGCATCACTTTTTGTACGCCAACTTGGCAGAAGCCCAGAGCAAACAAGATGTGCTGGATTTGATCGGTGCGCAATTCACATTGCCATCGCATTTCGGCAAAAACTTCGATGCGCTTTACGACTGCATGACCGACCCTTTGCACAAATCGGGCCCACAGCCCGGTTTCATCGTCGTGCTGGAGCAGATTCCTGCCCACGTTAAATTCGACAAAGAAGCCCGCGAGCAATTGCTGGACATCTTCCGCGACACGGCAGATTTCTGGGGAGACAGGAAGGTACCCTTCCGATGCTTCTATTCTTTTCTGTAGCCCGTTCTGCGCAAAACAGCCAAGCAGGACGGGCGATTGAGGCACAAACCGAGGACGCCACCATGGCCGAGTCGGTCGAGGGAGGCGAAAAAATGCCCACCGACAAGTTGGTGGACGTTTCGCCTTTGGCGCTGCGCATGAGCAGCCCTTTCAACGCAGGGTACTGGCTCGCAGCAGCTTGACCCTTTCGGCAGACCCTGATGAAGGGCCTGCGATCATCAAAAAACCC
>JACDQO010000306.1 GCA_015657605.1 Limnohabitans sp.
CCCGCCTCGCCACAAGCGGCCATCCAGTTGGCCGACAGCTTGACGCGGGGCAACTCGATCGGCGCGGCCAGCAAATTGGTGATGGCCTCGGCCACGGCCATGCGGCCAGACGCTGCGGCGTTGAGCGAGGCCAGCGGTGTGCGCTCGCCTAGGCTCATGGCTTCACCGGCAAACCCTTGGTAATCGGCCAGGGTCACGGCCACATCGGCCACGGGTACCTGCCAGGGGCCGACCATCTGGTCGCGGTGCGTGAGGCCGCCCACAGCGCGGTCGCCGATGGTGATGAGGAAACGCTTGGACGCCACGGTGGGGTGGCTCAGCACGTCAATGACGGCTTTTTGCAGCGATACACCGGTCAGGTCCATGGCGGGTGACTGGCGCTCCACGGTCTTCACATCGCGGTGCATCTTGGGCGGCTTGCCCAGCAGCACATCCATCGGCATGTCAACGGGTGACTCCTGGCCTTTGTCCTCCAGCACCAATTGGCGCTCATCGGTGGCCACACCAATGACGGCAAAAGGGCAACGCTCGCGTTCACAAAAAGCAGTGAACTGCGCCAAAGACTCGGGCGCAATCGCCATCACGTAACGTTCTTGGCTTTCGTTCGACCAGATTTCTTTGGGAGACAGTCCGGATTCTTCGAGCTTGACCGCACGCAAATCAAAGCGAGCGCCTCGGCCTGCGTCATTGGTCAGCTCGGGGAAGGCGTTGGACAAACCACCTGCGCCTACATCGTGAATGGCCAGGATCGGGTTGGCCACACCTTGCGCCCAGCAATGGTTGATGACCTCTTGCGCCCGGCGCTCGATCTCGGGGTTGCCGCGCTGCACCGAGTCAAAGTCCAAATTGGCGGCGTTGGTGCCCGTGGCCATGGAGCTGGCCGCGCTGCCACCCATGCCAATGCGCATGCCGGGGCCGCCCAGCTGGATCAGCAAGCTGCCCGCCGGAAATTCAATCTTTTTGGTCTGTTCCGCGTCGATCTGGCCCAGACCGCCCGCGATCATGATGGGCTTGTGGTAACCACGCACCACACCGTCCACAGTTTGTTCGTATTCACGGAAATAGCCCAGCAAATTGGGACGACCAAACTCGTTGTTGAAGGCCGCGCCGCCCAAAGGCCCTTCGGTCATGATCTGCAAAGGGCTGGCGATGTGCTCGGGCTTACCGCCCGCTTGGTCCGACATGCCGCCCCAGAGTTTTGACACGGTAAAACCTGACAAACCCGCCTTGGGCTTGGAGCCTCGGCCTGTGGCACCTTCGTCGCGGATCTCGCCGCCCGCGCCGGTCGAAGCGCCGGGAAATGGCGAAATCGCGGTGGGGTGGTTGTGGGTCTCGACCTTCATCAGCACATGGTGCAAGGCTTGTTCGCTCTGATAAGCCGCGCCCTGGCCTGACGTTCTGGCCACAAAACGCTCCACCGTGAGGCCCTCCATGACCGAGGCGTTGTCCGAATAGGCCACGACTGTGTGCTGGGGGCTGAGCTGGTGCGTGTTGCGGATCATGCCGAACAGGCTCTTGGGCTGGGCCACGCCGTCGATGGTGAACTCGGCGTTGAAAATCTTGTGGCGGCAGTGCTCGCTGTTGGCCTGCGCGAACATCATCAACTCCACATCGGTGGGGTTGCGATTCAGGCCCTTGAAGGCGGTGACCAAGTAATCGATCTCGTCTTCGGCCAGGGCCAAGCCCCAACCTTTATTAGGCCTCGACCAAAGCCGCGCGGCCGCCACCGAGACCACATCCACATGGTCCATGGGCGCGGGCTCTAGGGCGGTGAACAAGGCTGCAGCATCTTCGCGGCTGGGCATGGCCGACTCGGTCATGCGGTCATGCAGGACAGCGGCCACTCGGCCCAGTTGCTCAGGGCTCAATTTGGCGTTGCTGAGCAGGCCCGACTTCATGGTCAAACGGTATTCGGTCAAGCGCTCAACGCGGCGCACCTCAAACCCGCAGTTGTGGGCGATGTCGGTGGCTTTGGAAGCCCAGGGGGAGACGGTGCCGATACGGGGGCTGACCACAATCAGGGGGCCATCGACCGGGCCCGAATAAGGCTCACCGTAAGTCAGGAGTGCGAAAAGTGTCTGTTTTTGCGCATCGGCCAAAGGATCGGTCGTTGCGACCAAGTGAACAAAACGGGCTGAAATGGCCTGAATTTGCGGCGAAATGGCGGCCAATCGAGGCAAAAGTTGGGCAATACGAAAGTCGCTGAGGGCGCTGGCGCCTTCAAAAGTCGTGATGAGCAGGGACACGGGGTGGCCTTGTAAAGAGACAGAAAACCGTCATTCCGGGGCCGCTGACTGGGGCTGGCCGGCAAAGGCGGTATTTTAACGGGGGAAACCCTGATCTGAAGGCGAGAAGGACAGATCCATGACTGTCTTATTCAAGAAAAAAGCCGTGCTGCAAAAGCGGCACGGCCTTTTGGATCGGATTGAGCAAAGTCGATCAACCCAGCACCGAAGTCGCCTCCATTTCGCGCCGAATTTTGTAGGCGTGGGTGCTGGTGTCCATGGCCACGTCGTCCCAAGTCAGGCTTTGGCCTTTGACCACCGGACGAATGACTTTGACCCCGTGCGCCAAACCCAATGGAACGCCACCCATGCGCTTGGAGGTGGCCGCTGGCAGCAGCTTGCCCCAAACGGTGTAACCGCCCTCACCGTCCAACATGTCGCCGGGCTTCAAGTCGCGTTTGGCGGTGGCCACCACGTCGGCGTTCCAGCCCGTGGCCACGCCGGTGGGTTCGTTGCGCAGGGCGACGCTCGCCACGCTCACACCCACTTCGAGGCCAATCAGGTGCCAGCGTTTGTAGAGCGTGAAGTAACGGCCCGAGGGGTCGGTGTGGGCGTTGTACTCTTCAAAGCAGTTCTTGATGTAGTCGGTCTCGGCTTCGACCGTGACCCACACGCCCATGCGGATGTCGTAAGGGATTTTTCGGCCATCGGTCTCCAAACTGGAGATCACCTCGACCATGGCCTTTGCCGCTCCAACACACCGCCTTCCGAGATCGGACGGGTGACGTAGGGGATGTCTTCGACGCTGGCGGGGGGGTAAAGCAATCCGTTGCTCGGCACACCCAAACCGGTGGCGTTGGACACCGCCGTGCTCTCGATCGAGGGCTTGGAGCCATCCAAAAAGCTGTTGAACATTTTGGGGTTCAGGCCCCCGCGCTCGGCTTGCTTGGGTGTGAGGCCGTAATAGCCCCACACGGTTTCGGGCGTGGATTCGCAAAAGTGCGGCAGCCACTTGTGGCCACGGCCTGCGGCCACCACCGGAAATCCGCAGGTACGGGCCCAATCGACCAAATCACAAATGAGCGCAGGCTGGTCACCAAAGGCCAGCGAATACACCACGCCAGCCATTTGCGCACGGGTGGCGAGCAAGGGGCCGCAAAAGGCGTCGGCCTCCACCGTGACGTTGACCACATGCTTGCGGTGGGCAAAGGCTTCCAAAATGTGGTCGACCGCGTGCAGGGGTGAGCCGGTGCATTCCACGATCACGTCCACTGCCGGGTGGCGCACCAGGCTTTGCCAGTCGTCGCTGACATGGGTGGTGCCGTTTTTGACCGCGTCGTCCAAGCTGCTGGCCGTCAGGCGCTCGGCCTCCCAGCCCACGCGGGCCAAGTTGGTGCGGGCGTTGTCGGGCGACAGGTCGGCAATGCCCACCAAGTGCACGCCGGGCGTGCGCGGAATCTGCGCCAAGTACATGGAGCCGAATTTGCCCGCGCCAATCAGGCCGATGCGGATGGGGCGGTTTTCGGCGGCGCGTTGCAGGAGTTTGGCGTGCAGGTTCATGCGGCTTCTTTCAGTTTTTTCCAGGGATGTCTGCAGCGCGCTTACGGCATGCCG
>JACDQO010000307.1 GCA_015657605.1 Limnohabitans sp.
CTTTGCCGATGCCGATGGCAGCCCCATCGACCATGGCTTGGCGCTGCATTTTGTGGCCCCACACTCGTTCACGGGCGAAGACGTGCTGGAGTTGCAGGCACACGGTGGCCCTGTGGTTTTGCAGCTGCTGGTGGCGCGCTGCCTGCAAGCGGCGGCCGAGAACGACCCGACCACCGGCCAGCCTCGCTTGGCCGATTTGCGCGTGGCGCAACCGGGCGAGTTTTCTGAGCGCGCTTTTTTGAACGACAAGATCGACTTGGCGCAGGCCGAAGCGATTGCCGACCTGATCGATGCCAGCACCGAGGCTGCAGCCCGCAGCGCCAGCCGTTCTTTGGCGGGTGATTTCTCCAAAGAAATCCATGTGCTGCGCGATGCGCTGATTCACCTGCGCATGTTGGTCGAGGCCACGCTGGACTTCCCGGAAGAAGAGATCGACTTTTTGCAAAAGGCCGATGCACAGGGCCAGCTGAAACGTCTGCAAGCAGCATTGAACACGGTGCTGGGCAAAGCCCGCCAAGGCGCCTTGCTGCGCGAAGGCATCAAGGTGGTGATCGCAGGCCAGCCCAATGCGGGCAAGAGTTCGCTGCTCAACGCGCTGGCCGGGGCCGAGCTGGCCATCGTCACGCCCATAGCGGGCACCACGCGCGATGTGGTGCAGCAAACCATTCAGATCGAAGGCGTGCCGCTGCATGTGATCGACACCGCCGGGCTGCGCGAAGGCGAAGGCGTGGACGAGGTCGAGCAAATCGGCATTGCGCGTGCTTGGGGCCAGATTGAAGGTGCAGATGCGGTGCTGTTTTTGCACGACCTGACGCGTGTGGGTCAAGCTGAATACGACCATGCCGATGCCGACATTGCCACGGCTCTGAAAAACCGCTTACCCGCCAGCGTGGCAGTGGTGGATGTTTGGAACAAGGCCGATGCAGCCCATGCCCTGCAAGAGCGCAGTGGTTTGACGCTCTCAGCCCGCACAGGCGAAGGCCTAGAGGCCCTGCGCCAGCAACTGCTGCAACAAGCCGGCTGGCAACAAGCCAGCGAAGGCCTGTTCATCGCCCGCGAACGCCATGTGCAGGCGCTGCACCGCGTCCGCGAACACCTGAACGTGGCCGATGCCCATTTGGCTGCGCAAGCGCAAAACCTCGATCTGTTGGCCGAAGAGCTGCGCTTGGGCCAAAACGCGCTCAACGAGATCACGGGCGAGTTCAGCGCCGACGATTTGCTGGGCGTGATCTTTTCGAGCTTTTGCATCGGCAAGTAAGCCCCCATCATTGGCCCATCCCTGAGGGAAAGCCCCCAAAAGGTCACGCCCGAGACTATTTTGAAGTGCCAAAGGACAGAAGATGACTTCTTTGCCCTCGGTCATTGCCATGAACGTCGAACCCCAGCCCATCCTGACCCCCGAGCAAGACGCCTATTTGCGCGAACGCTCGGACTGGATGGGTGCTTATTTGGTGCTGCATGCCTGGGGCATGATTGCGCTGGCCATGGCGTTTTTGTGGCCTGGCCCAACCCCTTGAGCTTCATCGTCGCCGTGGTCGTCATCGGCGGCAGGCAGCTGGGCTTGGCCATATTGATGCACGATGCGGCGCACCGCGCCTTGTTCAAGAACACCCGCCTCAATGACACGCTGGGTGCCTTTTTGTGCGGCTGGCCTGTGGGGGCAAGCCTCACGCTTTACCGGTCCTATCACCTGAGCCACCACCGCCACACCCAGCAAGCCGAAGACCCCGACTTGATTTTGTCGGCCCCTTTTCCCATCACCCGTCAAAGCTTTTGGCGCAAGATGCGGCGCGACATTTTGGGCATCACCGGTTACCAGCGGCGCATGGAATTTTTCCGCACAGAAATGGGCACGGACCCGAGCCCTTGGCAGCGCCTGAAAAAACTGATGGCCGCAGAAAAATACTTTTTCTTAAGCAACCTGGCCATCTTCTCGGTCACGGCCGCAGCCGGTGTGTGGTGGGCGTACTTTGCCTTGTGGCTGCTGCCCTTGCTGACCTGGTACCAAGTGATCAGCCGGGTGCGCAACATCGCCGAACATGCGGTGGTGGGCGACAACCATGACCGTTTGCGCAACACGCGCACCACTTTGGCCCATTGGGGCATGCGCATGGTGTTGGCACCTTATTGGGTCAACTACCACTTGGAACATCACCTGTTTGTGTTCACCCCGTGCTGGAAGTTGCCTGCGGCCCACCGCATGCTGATGGCGCAAGGCTTGGGGCCGCGCATGGAGCTGGCCACCGGCTACCTGCAGGTGCTGCGCTTGGCCACCAGCAAAACCCATGACCATGGCGATATCGGTGGCGCACAGCCAAAGCGCAAGGGCGCTGCACTGATCTGAAGCGTTGGGCGCAACGTCATGGCGCCATGCTTGTCAGGCTCTCGCAAGTCAAGTCGCTTATGGGACATGAATTGGGGATAACCATGTAACGCAGTCGTTGAACGGGTTCCAGAATGCGCCAAGACATTTTTCTTCTTTCGTCCTGGTGCAAGACGCAATGGCTGATGAAATCATTCTCGAAACCCGCGGGCTCGTCAAAGAGTTCAAAGGGTTTGTGGCTGTCAACGACGTGAATCTCAAGGTTCGCCGCGGAGAGATCCACGCACTGATCGGCCCCAACGGCGCCGGCAAGACCACGGTCTTCAATTTGCTGACCAAGTTCTTGATTCCCACCCGTGGGCAGATCCTGTTCAATGGCCGCGACATCACCGGCGAACGTTCTGCACAGATTGCCCGTCGCGGCATCGTGCGCTCATTCCAAATCTCTGCCACGTTCCCCAATCTCTCGGTGATTGAAAACGTGCGCATCGCCTTGCAACGTGGGGCTGGCATGTCCATGCAGTTTTGGCGTTCTGAACGCGTCTTGGACAGCCTGAACGACCGCGCCATGCAACTGCTGGCCGAAGTCGACCTGCAAGACATGTCGCACCTGATGGCGGTTGAACTGCCTTATGGCCGCAAGCGCGCTCTTGAAATTGCCACCACTTTGGCCATGGAGCCCGAGCTCATGCTGCTGGACGAGCCCACGCAGGGCATGGGCCATGAAGACGTGGACCGCGTCACGCAGCTGATCAAAAAGGTGGGGGCCAACCGCACCATTTTGATGGTTGAGCACAACATGAACGTGGTCTCCAAGATCGCTGACACCATCAGCGTTTTGCAACGCGGCCAAGTGATTGCCGAAGGGCCTTACGCGGTGGTTTCTCAAAATCCTCAAGTGCTCGAGGCCTACATGGGCACGGCCGAAAACCAGTTGGAGGGGGCCCATGGCTGAGCCCAAAGAATTTCTGCGCATCAGCGACCTGCACGCCTGGTATGGCGAGTCGCACATCCTGCATGGCGTGAACCTGACCGTCAACGAAGGCGAAGTGGTCACCCTGCTCGGACGCAACGGTGCGGGCCGCACCACCACCATCAAATCCATCTTGGGTTTGGTGGGCAGACGCACCGGCCAGATCACGATCAACGGCACCGAATCGGTCAACATGGCGCCTCACCAAATTGCCAAACTGGGCATTGGTTACTGCCCTGAAGAGCGCGGCATTTTTGCGTCCCTGACCTGCGAAGAAAACCTGATGCTGCCGCCTGTGATCGCGGCTGGCGGCATGGGTTTGGACGAAATCTACGAGATGTTCCCCAACTTGGCAGAGCGCAAAAACAGTCCCGGCACGCGCCTGTCGGGCGGCGAGCAGCAGATGTTGGCTGTGGGGCGCATCTTGCGCACTGGTGCCCGCTTTTTGCTGCTGGACGAAATTTCAGAGGGCTTGGCCCCGGTCATCGTGCAGGCCCTGGCCCGCATGATCCGTTCACTCAAGGCCAAGGGTTACACCATCATCATGGTGGAGCAAAACTTCCGTTTTGCGGCACCACTGGCCGACCGTTTTTATGTGATGGAGCATGGGCAAATCGTTGAGGGCTTCACCTCCGCCGAGTTGCCCAACAAGATGAGCATGCTCAGCGAGTACCTCGGCGTCTGATTTTTTATTTTTAAACCAGGAGACAACACCATGAAACGCAAACTTCTCACCATCGCCGCAGCCGCGGCCTGTGCCTTTGGCGGTGCCGCCCAAGCCCAGATCTCTGACGGCACGGTCAAGATCGGCGTGTTGAACGACATGTCCGGCTTGTACTCCGACATCACGGGTCCAGGCTCTTTGCTGGCGGCCCGCATGGCGGTCGAAGACTACGTCAAAGCCACCGGCTCCAAACTCAAAATTGAAGTGATTGGTGCTGACCACCAAAACAAACCCGATGTGGGCTCCAACATCGCCCGCCAGTGGTTTGACACCGACAAGGTCGACATGATCGCCGACGTGCCCACGTCATCTGTGGGCTTGGCTGTGGCAGCGATCGCCCGCGAAAAAGGCAAGCTGCACGTCAACGCCGGATCGGCCACGTCCGACCTGACTGGCAAGGCTTGCAATGCCAACACCATCCACTGGGCTTACGACACGTACATGCTGGCCAACGGCACCGGCAAGGCGATTGTCAAAAACGGTGGCAACACTTGGTTCTTCTTGACCGCTGACTATGCTTTCGGCCACGCCCTGGAGCGCGATACCGAAGCTGTGGTGACCAAGAATGGCGGACGTGTGGTCGGCAAAGTGCGCACACCTTTCCCTACACAAGACTTCTCCTCGTTCTTGCTGCAAGCCCAAGCCTCTAAGGCCAAGATCATTGGTTTGGCCAACGCCGGTGGCGACACCACCAACTCGATCAAGCAAGCTGCTGAATTCGGCATCGTCCGTGGCGGTCAAAACTTGGCCGGTCTGTTGGTGTTCTTGCCTGACGTGCACTCCCTGGGTCTGAACGTGGCCCAAGGCCTGATGTTGACCGAGACCTTCTACTGGGATCTGAACGACCAGACTCGCGCATGGTCACGCCGCTTTGCAAGCGCCAACAGCGGCAAGATGCCATCCATGGTGCAAGCGGGTGTTTATTCCAGCGTGATCCACTACTTGAAGGCCGTTGAAGCCGCCAAGACCGATGACGGCACCAAAGTGGCGGCCAAAATGAAAGAGCTGCCCACTGACGATCCTTTGTTTGGCAAGGGCATTGTCCGTGCCGATGGCCGCAAGATCCACCCCGCTTACTTGTTTGAAGTCAAGAAGCCTTCGGAGTCCAAAGGCCCTTACGACTACTACAAATTGGCAGCCACCATCCCGGCCAACGAGGCATTCCGCCCCTTGTCCGAGAGCGAGTGCCCGCTCGTCAAGAAGTAATCCCACTGTTTTGAGCTAACCAAAGTCACCGCCATGGAAATTTTTGGCATTCCCTCTCAAGCCCTCTTTGGGCAATTGCTGATCGGACTGATCAACGGTTCGTTTTATGCGCTGCTCTCGCTGGGCCTGGCGGTGATCTTCGGCCTGCTCAACATCATCAACTTCACCCATGGCGCCCAGTACATGCTGGGCGCCTTTGTGGCCTACCTGGGCATGCAAAAACTGGGAATGAATTACTGGGTCGCTCTGGTCGTCACACCGCTTGTGGTGGGGGCAACAGGCATGATCATTGAGCGCACCATGCTCAAGCAACTCTACAAGCTGGACCACCTGTATGGCCTGCTGCTCACATTCGGATTGGCACTGATCATTCAGGGCTTGTTCCGACACGAATTTGGCTCCTCGGGCATGCCTTACCCTGTGCCCGAAGTCTTCCGAGGTGCAATCGACACCGGCTTCATGTTCTTGCCCAAATACCGAGCCTGGGTCATCGTCGCCTCTTTGGTGGTGTGTCTGGCCACTTGGTACGTGATTGAACGCACCAAGTTGGGCGCCTACTTGCGCGCTGCCACTGAAAACCCCAGCCTGGTGCAATCCTTTGGCATCAACGTGCCCCGCATGATCACCTTGACCTATGGCTTCGGCGTGGGCTTGGCGGCTTTGGCCGGCGTCATGGCCGCGCCCATTTACCAAGTCAACCCGACCATGGGTGCAGACCTCATCATTGTGGTCTTCGCCGTGGTGGTGATTGGCGGTATGGGCTCGATCATGGGCGCCATCGTCACTGGATTTGGTCTGGGCCTTGTCGAAGGTCTGACCAAGGTCTTCTACCCCGAGGCTTCGGCCACCGTGATCTTTGTGATCATGACCATCGTTCTGCTCCTCAAGCCCGCCGGCCTGTTCGGCACCCAGAAGTAAAGCCATGTCGAACTCTGCAATGACCACTGTGACCTCTGGTTCCTCCCGCTCACACTGGGTGGCATTCGCCATCATGGTGCTGGCCCTTGCCATTGCCCCGATCTGGGTCTACCCGATCTTCTTGATGAAGGTGATGTGCTTTGCGCTGTTTGCCTGCGCCTTCAACTTGTTGCTGGGCTTTGGTGGCCTGCTGTCTTTTGGCCACGCCATGTTTTTGGGCACAGCCGGTTATGCGTCAGCGCATGCGGCCAAAGTCTGGGGTTTGACGCCCGAGTTGGCCGTGCTTTTCGGCACGCTGTGCTCCACCGTGTTGGCCTATGTGGTGGGCTCCTTGGCGATACGCCGCCAAGGCATTTACTTTGCGATGATCACGCTGGCTTTGGCCCAAATGATTTTCTTCTTCGCATTGCAAGCCCCTTTCACCGGCGTGAAGACGGTATCCAAAACGTGCCACGCGGCCACCTGTTTGGCCTGTTTGATCTGGCCGACAACATGAACATGTACATGTTTGTGTTCGCGATTTTCATCCTGGGTTTCTTGTTCGTCTGGCGCGTCATCCACTCACCATTCGGTCAAATTCTGAAGGCCATCCGCGAAC
>JACDQO010000308.1 GCA_015657605.1 Limnohabitans sp.
GATGACACTGCGCTGAAGCGCTTTTCCTGATTTTTGAGCCCCATGACCGTGCCTCTAACCCCAAGTCTCATGCAAGCCACTCCGCCCATGCAACAGGCGCTGGCTTTGGCCGCCCAAGCCTTGTGGCTGACCTCGCCCAATCCGCGTGTCGGCTGCGTGATCACTGCCGCAGACGGCACGGTGCTGGGCCAAGGCCACACGCAGCGTGCTGGCGGTCCTCACGCCGAAATCATGGCGCTGCGAGATGCTGCAGAGCACGGGCACAGCGTGCAAGGCGCCACCGCTTGGGTCACGCTGGAGCCCTGCGCCCACCAAGGACGCACCGGGCCCTGTTGCGACGCCTTGGCCGCCGCCGGCATCACCCGCGTGGTCACGGCCATGCGTGACCCCAACCCCCTGGTGGCGGGTCAGGGCATGGCACGACTGGCTGCAGCGGGGGTGCAGACCGAAGTGCTCGATCCGAACAGCGCACCCGCTCAGCAAGCCCGTGAGTTGAACATCGGTTTTTTCAGCCGCATCGAACGGCAATCGCCCTGGGTGCGCATGAAAGTGGCCACCTCGCTGGACGGACAAACCGCTTTGACAAACGGGCAAAGCCAGTGGATTACCGGCCCCGAAGCCCGCGCCGATGGCCATGCTTGGCGAGCGCGTACTTGCGCTGTGCTCACGGGCATTGGCACCGTGCTCGAAGACGACCCACTGCTCAATGTGCGCGGGCTGGATGCACCGCGCCAACCCCATCTGGTGGTGGTCGACAGCCAACTGGACATGCCCCTGAACGCCAAGCTGCTGGACACCCAAGGCTCGGGCGACCAAGCACGCCAGATTTGGATTTACACCGCCACCGACCACAACAAGCCCCTGCAGGCCGAAAAACGCGCGGCCCTTGCCGCACGCGGCGCCACCGTGATCGACATGCCCAGCCCCAGCGGCAAGGTCGATCTCGCCGCGATGCTTCGCGACTTGGCCCGGCGAGAGATCAACGAACTGCATGTCGAGGCGGGTCACAAGCTCAACGGCTCCTTCATCCGCGAGGGACTGGTGGACGAGTATTTGGTTTACCTGGCCCCCCAATTGCTCGGTCCCGGCCAAGGCCTGGCCAATCTGCCCGCCCTTTCAGCGCTGAGCGACTCGGTGAAATTGGCGTTCCACAGCGTCGACCGGATCGGACCGGATTTGCGACTGCTGCTGCGCAAAGCCTGAGAGACCTGCTCGAGACAGCCAGCAAGGGGCACTTCCCGCCACAATGCCCCCTCTTTTTTGCCGGAGCCCGAATTGAACCTCGCCCATCTGCTGCAACGCCAGGCCCGCATGGCCCCCGAGCGCCCCGCCATTTTTCTGGGCACGCAGGTGTGGCCACACACGGGCAATGGGCCAAGCGCTGCCAACACCTGGCGGCACAGTTTCAAGCCGCAGGCTTGCAGCCGGGCGACCGGGTGGCGCTCTTCATGCGCAACCATGTGCGCTATCTGAAGGTGATGTTTGGAGCTTGGTGGGCCGGGCTGGCGGTGGTGCCCATCAACGCCAAACTGCATGTGCGCGAAGCGCAATGGATCATCGACAACGCCCAAGCGCGCTGGGCCTTTGTGACGGCCGACATCACCAGCGACACCGGAGAACACCTCACAGGGCTCGAACGCACCATTGACGTGGACAGCCCCGAAGCCAATGCGCTGTGGCAAGGGCCCGCCCTCAAGGAAACGCACTTCGATACCCCCATCACCGAGCGTCAGCACGACGATCTGGCCTGGCTGTTCTACACCAGTGGCACCACAGGCAGGCCCAAGGGCGTGATGATCACCCACCGCAACCTGATGACCATGGGCCTGGCGTACTTCACCGATGTGGATGCCATCGGCCCGCAAGACTGCATCGCCTACGCTGCGCCCATGTCGCACGGTGCGGGCATTTACGCCATCCCCCACCTCATCGCGGGGGCTAGGCACATGGTCCCGCCCTCAGGCGGGTTCGATCCGGCCGAGCTGTTTGCGCTGGGCCAGCAGATCGGGCCGCTCTCCCTGTTTGCTGCGCCCACCATCGTCAAGCGCCTGGTGGACCATGCCGAGCAAACAGGCTTGTCTGAGCAGGCGTGCGGACAGTCTTTCAAAACCGTGGTCTATGGCGGTGCGCCCATGTACGCGGCCGACATTCAGCGGGCGCTTCGTGTCATGGGCCCGCGCTTTGTGCAGATTTACGGCCAAGGCGAAAGCCCCATGGTGGGCACCGCCCTGTCACGCCAACAACTGCAAGACACGGCGCACCCTCGCCACACGGAACGCTTGGCGTCTGTGGGGGTGGCGCAAACGCCGGTGCGCATTCGGGTCACCGACGCGCAAGGGCAAGACCTGCCGCTGGGCGAAGTGGGCGAGGTGCTGATCCAAGGCGACAGCGTCATGGCCGGCTACTGGCGCAACCCCGAGGCCACGGCCCATGCCATACAGAACGGCTGGCTGTTCACGGGCGACATGGGTTGTCTGGACGCCGACGGCTTTTTGACCCTGAAGGACCGCAGCAAAGACCTGATCATCAGCGGCGGCTCCAACATCTACCCGCGCGAAATCGAAGAAGTGCTGCTGCACGCCCCGGGCGTGGCCGAAGTGGCCGTGGTGGGCGCGCCCGATGCCGAATGGGGCGAGGTGGTGGTGGCCTTTGTGGTGCCGCTTGACGGCCAGACGCTCGACACGGCTGCGCTGGATGCGCTGTGCCTGCAAGAAATCGCCCGCTTCAAACGCCCCAAACGCTATGAAATCGTGGCCAGCTTGCCCAAAAACAACTACGGCAAGGTGCTCAAGACCGAGCTGCGACAGCGGCTGAACTGACTCGGCTTAAAAATTGAGCGTCTTCACGCCTTCAGACGTGCCCAGCAAGCACACCTGGGCTTTTTGATGGGCAAACACCCCGACGGTGACCACGCCGGGCCACTGGCTAACCATGGATTCAAAGTCCACCGGGTCGGTGATTTTGAGGCCGTTCACATCGACGATGTGCTGGCCGTTGTCGGTCACCAGTGGCTGGCCATCTTTCTGGCGAACCACTGCACTTGCACCCATGGCCGCAAACTGGCGCATCACCCGGGCGGTGGCCATCGGGATCACTTCCACGGGCAACGGAAAAGCGCCCAGCGCATCCACCAGCTTGCTCTCGTCCGCGATGCAGACAAATTGTTTGCTCTGAGCAGCCACGATTTTTTCGCGGGTGAGCGCTGCACCGCCGCCCTTGACCATGTGGCCCTGGTGGTCGATTTCGTCTGCACCGTCGATGTAGACCGACAGGCTTTCGACCTCGTTGCTGTCGAACACCGGGATACCCAAGGCCTTGAGTCGCACGGTGGAGGCTTCGGAGCTGGACACCGCGCCTTTGATCTGGTCCTTCATGGTGGCCAGCGCATCGATGAATTTGTTCACCGTGGAGCCGGTGCCCACGCCCACGATCTCGCCAGGCACAACGTATTTCAGAGCGGCTTGGCCCACCTGGGCTTTGAGTTCGTCTTGGGTCATGAAAGGGGCTCGGTTGGAGATTCAAAAAGGCGGGTCAGGGTTTGAGACAATCAGGGGCACCGCTCAAAACAGCATCACCCTCGCTTGTACAGCACGGAATTATCCAATGTCCCTGATCCCCTACGCCTTTGCCCGCCCCTTTTTGTTCAAGATGGACCCCGAGGCGGCTCACGATCTGACCATCGAAGGCCTGGCCCGCACCCAAAACACCCCTCTGGACTGCGCTTACCGCCAGCCCTTTGTGGCGCAGCCCATCACGCTGGCGGGTCTGCATTTCCCCAACCGGGTCGGCATGGCTGCGGGTCTGGACAAAAACGCCCGCTGCATCGACGGTCTGGGTGCCATGGGTTTTGGCTTTGTCGAAGTCGGCACCGTGACGCCCAAGGCGCAGCCGGGCAACCCCAAACCCCGCATGTTCCGCCTGCCCGAGGCCAACGCGCTGATCAACCGCCTGGGTTTCAACAACGACGGGCTCGACGCCTTCATCGCCAACGTCAAGC
>JACDQO010000309.1 GCA_015657605.1 Limnohabitans sp.
CCGAGATCCGCGCCCAGATTCAGCAAGAAGGCGAGCAACTGGGTTGGCCCGCACTGCACGCGCGGCTGGCCATGGTAGACCCGCAGACGGCCGCGCGCCTGGCGCCCGGCGACAGCCAGCGCATCGGCCGCGCCCTCGAAGTCTGGACCGCCACCGGCCAGACCCTCACGTCTTTTCACCAAAGCGCCAAAGCGCAAGCGCCCGACTGGCACATTCCCGTCATCAGCCTGGAGCCACAAGACCGCGCCTGGCTGCACCAACGCATCGCCCTGCGCTTGGAGCAGATGATGGCCGCAGGCTTTTTGGACGAGGTCAAAGCCCTGCGCGCACGCGGCGACTTGCACCCCGACCTGCCTTCGATGCGCTGCGTGGGTTACAGGCAAGCTTGGGAAGGCCTGGATGCAGGGTGGCCCGAGTCTGACATCCTAGAGCGCAGCATCTTCGCCACGCGCCAACTGGCCAAGCGGCAGATCACTTGGCTGCGCAGCATGCCGGAGCGGCTGGTGGTGGCGGCCGATGGGCCGGATGCGTTGAACGATGTATGGCGTTCAGCCAACCCATTGAGCCACTAATCACCCGCATCTTTTCGTCGACCGCTTTTGATCTTGGACTGCATGGCCTTGCCCTCCAGCCTCCTTTGCACCGAGCCATAAGTGGGCTTGGTGGCTTTGCGGGGTTTGGGGGCCTTGGCGTAGCGCTCCAGGGTTTCGTACAGGCGGGCTAAGGCATCGGCGCGGTTGGCTTCTTGGGTGCGGTGTTTTGGGCTTTGAGGATGAACACGCCTTCCAAAGTCAGGCGGCTGTCGCCGGACTGCAGCCAACGCTGTTTGACGTCGTCGGGCAAAGATGAACCCTGCAAATCAAAACGCAGCTGGATGGCGCTGGAGACTTTGTTGACGTTCTGTCCACCAGGCCCTTGCGCCCGAATGGCGCTGAGCTCGATTTCAGCGTCATCAATGTGCAGGGCGTGCTTCATGCGGCGCAAAGGCTGCGCTTACTGCAGCGGCCCTTTGAGGTTGTCCGGCACGGGCAAAGCCATGACATCGATGCCTTCGTCGATCAGGGCCTCAGTTTCTTCGCGCGTGGCTTGGCCTCGGATGTTGCGCTCTTCGCGCTCACCGTAATGGATCTTGCGGGCCTCTTCGGCAAATTGCGTTCCCACGTCTTCGGTGTTGGCCATGACGTGGCGCACCATGTTGATCATGGCCGCCTGAATTTGTTGCAAGCTGGGCTGGGCCATTTCGGACTGCGCCGCAGGGACAGCAGATGCCACATCTTCCGAACGCGTCTCGGGGACTTTAACTGCAGTTGCAGCACCGACCTTTTGGCCACCGCCCTGCCCTTGCGGCACGACCGGGGCAGTCCCGTGACCCAGATTCAACCGCGGGGCCGAGAGCATTTTGGTGATGTCGCTGTCGCTGCAGACGGGACACGTGACCAAACCCCGCTCGCGCTGGCTGTCGTAATCGGCTTGAGAGCCAAACCAGCCTTCAAAGCTGTGGCCCAAGGCACATTGCAAGTCGAGGACTTTCATGGGTTGAGGTCAGCGTGGTGCGAGCTTTGACGGCAAGCCATCAGGCGATGGTTTTCCATTCGAGGGGCCAATGGCCCGATTGCACATTTTGCAACCAAAGCAGGCCTGTCAGTGTTTTCGCGTCGGTCAGCAGGCCTTGCTGGCAAGCGGCCATCAGGTCAGCCGGAGTGGCGGTGAACACATCCAAAAACTCGTCTTGATCAAGCTGGCGTTGACCCAGGCTCAGCTCTTTGGCAAACCAGATTTCAATCACCTCGGTGGAATAAGAAATGACCGGGTGCAAAACGCCAGCACGGGCCCATTGGCGGGCGGTGTAGCCGGTTTCTTCGAGCAGTTCGCGTTGGGCGCACAACCAGGGGTCCTCACCGGGGTCGAGCTTGCCGGCCGGGAACTCGGTCATGACCTGCCCCACGGGGTAACGAAACTGCCGCTCCATGACCAAGCGCAATCCGTCTGAGGTGTCGAGCATGGGGATGACCATCACCGCCCCGGGGTGCACCACGTATTCACGGGTGGCGAGGTTTTGGTTGGGCAGTTGCACGGTGTCGCGCAACACATGCAAAAAGTGCCCGCGCAAGAGCTCTTCTTGGTGAACCCGGTGTTCGATCAGGTGGTCGTCAGACATGCCAGCAAGGTTGAGGGCTGCGCTGCGCTCAGTGTTTGCGGTGCATCAGGTAACGGTAAACAAAACCCGGAAAGGCCAAGGTAACGAACATGGTGCCCGTGACCGCATAAAACTCCCAGCCTTGGGGCGCGATTTGCCCGGCATGATTTTCCAGCGCCAGACCCACACCGCCCACCACAAAGTACAGCAGCACCAATTCTGCCAAGCGCCAAACCAAAGGCTTGGACAGCCGCTGCGGTCCCAGCAGCAACACCCGTTGGTTGATGAACGGCAGATTGGCCGCCACCAAAGCCAAGAGGATCAAGGCCGTGATTTGGGTGGAGGTGTTCATGGTCTGGCGTTTGAAAGATCAAACCGCGAGCATGCGCACGATCGAGTCGGCGCACAAGGCCATGAGTGCGCCCGGGAAAATGCCCAGAAGCAGCACCAGCAAACCGTTGGTGGACAAGACCAAGCGCACATCGAGCGAGGCAGACACGGTGGTGGCCGTGACCGGCTCGTCAAAGTACATGACCTTGACCACGCGCAAATAGTAGAAAGCGCCGATCAGCGACATGATGACCGCAAAGATGGCCAAGCCCATGTAGAAAGCCTGACCAGAGGCGACCAAGGATTGCAGCACCGACAACTTGGCGTAAAAACCGACCATCGGCGGGATACCAGCCATCGAGAACAAGCAAATGGCCATCACGCCCGCATACAAGGGGCTGCGGTGGTTCAGACCTGCCAGGTCCGTGATCTCTTCGCTCTCAAAGCCTTGACGGGCCAGCAGCATGATGATGCCGAACGCAGCCAAGGTGGTCAGCACATACGACACCATGTAGAACATGGCCGAGCTGTAGGCATTGGCTGCCAAAGTGGTTTCGCCGTTGATGACGCCCGCCACAAAGCCCAGCAGCACAAAACCCATTTGCGAAATGGTCGAATAAGCCAGCATGCGCTTGAGGTTGGTCTGGGCAATGGCCGCCAAATTGCCGATGAGCAAAGAAGCAATCGCCAGCAGCGCCAACATTTGTTGCCAGTCAAAGGCCAGGGGCAGCATGCCTTCCACCAGCAAGCGCACCAGAATGGCAAAAGCCGCCAACTTGGGCGCGCCACCGATCATCAAAGTGGCCGCAGTCGGTGCACCTTGGTAAACGTCGGGAATCCACATGTGGAAAGGCACAGCACCGATTTTGAACGCCAAGCCCGCCACG
>JACDQO010000310.1 GCA_015657605.1 Limnohabitans sp.
CGCTACGACCCCCGCGAAGTGGCTTGCTTGATTGCCGACATCCGCATGGGCGGCATGAGCGGCATGGAATTGCAAGACCGCTTGATCGAGCGCCGCTCACCCTTGCCCATCGTGTTCATCACCGGCCACGGCGACGTGCCCATGGCCGTCAACACCATGAAAAAAGGCGCGATGGACTTCATCCAGAAGCCTTTCAAAGAAGAAGAACTGCTCGGTTTGGTGGAGCGCATGCTGGACGAAGCCCGCGACTCGTTTGCCGATTACCAGCAAGCCGCCAGCCGCGATGCCCTGCTCTCCAAACTCACAGGCCGCGAAGCCCAGGTGCTCGAGCGCATCGTGGCCGGTCGCCTGAACAAACAGATCGCGGACGATCTGGGCATCAGCATCAAAACCGTAGAGGCGCACCGCGCCAACATCATGGAAAAGCTCAACGCCAACACCGTGGCCGACCTGCTCAAGATCGCGCTTGGGCAAAACGCACCCAAGGCCTGAACCGACCAACCCCGACCCAAACGCCCGCACCCGCCGGGCGTTTTGCATTTTTTCTCTGACTTTTCGAGTTTTCACACATGACGGCCCAACTGATCGACGGCAACCAGCTTTCCAAACAACTTCGAGCCGAGGTCGCCACCCGCGCCCAAGCCCTGAGGGCCAAGGGCGTCACGCCAGGTCTGGCCGTGGTGCTGGTGGGCGACAACCCAGCCAGCCAGGTGTATGTGCGCAACAAGGTCAAGGCCTGCGAAGACAGCGGCCTGTATTCGGTGCTGGAGAAGTACGAAGTGACCATGACCGAAGCCGACTTGCTGGCCCGGGTGGAAGCGCTCAACAACGATCCGGCGATCCATGGCATCTTGGTGCAGCTGCCCTTGCCTGCGCACATCGACGCGCAAAAGGTGATTGAGGCCATCAGCCCTGCCAAAGACGTGGACGGTTTCCACATCGCCAGCGCCGGTGCCCTGATGACCGGCATGCCTGGTTTCTGGCCCTGCACGCCTTACGGCTGCATGAAGATGCTGGAATCGATTGGATACGACCTGCGCGGCAAACACGCCGTGGTCATTGGCCGCAGCAACATCGTGGGCAAGCCCATGGCGCTGATGCTGCTGCAAAAAGACGCCACCGTCACCGTGGCGCACTCGCGCACCCAAAACCTCAAAGCCTTGACCTTGCAGGCCGATGTGATCGTGGCCGCTGTGGGCAAGCGCAACGTGCTCACGGCCGACATGGTCAAGCCCGGCACGGTGGTTCTGGACGTGGGCATGAACCGCAACGACGAAGGCAAGCTGTGTGGCGACGTGGACTTTGAAGGCGTCAAACAAGTCGCCAGCCACATCACCCCGGTGCCCGGCGGCGTCGGCCCCATGACCATCACCATGTTGTTGGTCAACACCCTTGAAGCCGCAGAACGCGCCGCCAAGTAAGCAGTCAACCGGGGTTCGCCCCGGCACCCCTTTTTTCCTGTCACCCACGGATTTCCCATGACCAACCCCTTGCTCG
Organism: Limnohabitans sp.; assembly: GCA_015657605.1. Taxonomy (GTDB): domain Bacteria; phylum Pseudomonadota; class Gammaproteobacteria; order Burkholderiales; family Burkholderiaceae_C; genus Limnohabitans_A. The sequence goes on from JACDQO010000310.1 coordinate 1,498, forward strand.
ACACCTCTGGCCTGCCCCTGTTTGACCGCATCGCCCCTGAGCATGTGGCCCCGGCCATGGACGAATTGCTGGTAGCCGCCGAAAAGGCCTTGGACACCGTCACGGCCTCAGACTTTCCCTCAGACTGGAAAGCCATCGCCCAGACCCTGGACGTGAGCACCGAGCGGCTAGGCATGGCCTGGGGGGCGGTCTCTCACCTCAACAGCGTGGCCGATACGCCCGAGCTGCGCGCCGCCTACAACGCCGCCTTGCCCCGCGTGACCGAGTTTTGGACGCGCCTGGGCAGCGACGAACGCCTGTACGCCAAATACAAAGCCATCGATGCCGCCAGCTTGAATACCGAGCAAACCCAAGCCCGCAAAAATGCCCTGCGTGGCTTTGTGCTCGGGGGGGCCGGAGCTGCAAGGCGCGGCCAAAGAGCGCTACGCCGCCATCCAAGAGCGTTTGCCGAAATCACGCAAAAGTTCAGTGAAAACACACTGGACGCCACCGACAAGTTTGCCCTTTACGTGAGCGAAGACCAGCTCCAAGGCGTGCCCGCCGATGTGGTGCAAGCCACCCGCGACGCGGCCCAGAAAGAGGGCAAAGAAGGTCACCGCCTGAGCCTGAAAATGCCGGTGTATTTGCCTGTGATGCAGTTCGCCGACAGCGGCGCTTTGCGCGAGCAGCTCTACAAAGCCTATGTGACCCGCGCCTCGGACCAAGCCCCCGATGACGCCAAGCACTTCGACAACACCCCCTTGATGCAGGAAATTCTGGCGCTGCGCAAGAAGAGGCGCGCTCTTGGGTTTTGAC
>JACDQO010000311.1 GCA_015657605.1 Limnohabitans sp.
CACCGTCCTCAATACCAATTGCTTGCCTATCAGCGCTGTCAATGTGCGCGATGTGCGCGCCCGATCCCGGTGCATGCGTTCAGCCAGCAGCGATGGTGGCAAGCTCCCGTTTTCATAGAGCTGGGCTACCACGGCCCATTCACGGCGCGTGATGCCATAACCGCCCTCACACAAGCGCACGACCATGGCACCCGCGGTACTGGACAAGCGCCCCATCCGGTAGAGCAGCAAGTCTTCAATCGAGGCAAGGCGTTGTGAAGGGGTCAATGGCATCAGGGTTTTCCGGGGTCTTGGTTGATTAGAACAACTGTCCAGGGCAGGACTACATTTTGGCCTTCTTTGCCATTTTTTTAGGGGATTGGCAATCCTCATGACCAGGAGTGATCTGTGAAGTCCTTTTCCCGCTTGATTCCCCGCCGGGCTCTGGTGTTGAGCCTCTTGTCCTTTTCAGTGCTGACACCTGTGGCGATCGCTCAAGACAAAACACCTCTGAAAATCCTCGTCGGATTCCCACCCGGCGGCTCGGCCGATGTGTTGGCCCGCATGGTGGCCGATGCGCTGAAAGACGACTTTGGGCCCATCGTGGTGGACAACAAACCGGGCGCAGGCGGGCGCATCGCACTGAACATGACCAAGGCGGCCAAACCCGATGGGCAAACCGTGATCATCTTGCCCAGCGGCCCCATGGTGCTGTTTCCCCACGTCTACAAAAAGCTCGATTACGACGCGGTGAAAGACTTCACACCCATTTCTCAAATCGCCCGATTCCAATTTGGTGTGGTCTCTGGCCCTGCCAGCAACGTGAAAACCGTGGCAGAGATGGTGGCCAAAGCCAAGACCGACCCCAACTCTGCCAGCTACGGCACACCGGGTGCGGGCACCCTGCCCCACTTCATGGGCGTGTTGATGGAGCAATCGGCGGGCATCAACCTCAACCACATTCCTTTCCAAGGCGCGCGCCAGCCAACACCGCATTGCTGGGTGGCCACATCGGCTACAAATTTGACGTGGTGTCTGAAACCGCCGAAATGCACCGTGCAGGCAAAGTCCGCATCATTGCTGTGACCGGTAACCAACGCGACCCGCAAGTGCCTGAAGTGCCCACCCTCAGGGAGTCGGGCGTCAACATGGACGCCACCGCTTGGTTTGCGATGTACGGCCCAGCGGGCCTCAGGGGTGAAACCCTGGCCCGATTGGAAAAAGCCATGATGAAAATCGCCCGCGATCCCGCCACGAAAGACAAGATGGTCAAACTCGGCTACGAGGTGATTGGCTCCAACTCCAACGACTTGGCGGCTGCACAGCGCGCAGACTTGGCCCGCTGGGAAAAACCCATCAAAGCCACTGGCGTGCAACTGGACTGAACCCATGACACCCACGAGCACCCCACGCCCCAACATCATCTTCATCGTGGCCGATGACCTCGGCTTTGCCGTACCTGGGCTGCTGACGGCGCCGCGACGCACAGTTTGGCAAGGTCTCGCCCGTGCTCGACCAGTTGGCTGCGGCCGGCATCAAGTTCACACAGGGTTACGCCAACTCTCCTGTGTGCTCACCCACCCGTTTTGCGCTGATGACGGCGCGCTACCAGTACCGGCTGCGCGGCGCGGCCGAAGAGCCCATCAACAGCAAAGCAAAGGCAGCACCGTGCTGGGCCTGCCGCCCGAGCACCCCACCCTGCCCTCGCTGCTCAAAGCCAGTGGCTACCGCACGGCGCTGATCGGCAAATGGCATTTGGGCTACCCGCCTCACTTCAGCCCGATCAAGTCCGGTTACGAGGAGTTCTTTGGTCCCATGTCGGGCGGGGTGGATTACTTCACCCACGCCAGCAACAACGGCACGCACGACCTGTACGCCAACGACGAAGAAAAGCACGAAGACGGCTACCTGACCGACTTGATCTCGCACAAGGCTGTGGACTTTGTCGAACGCATGGCGCCGGGCGCTGCGCAAGGCACGCCCTTCTTTTTGAGCCTGCACTACACCGCACCACACTGGCCTTGGGAAACCCGCGAGGACCATGCACTGGCGCAAGAAGTTAAGGACAACCTGTTCCACCTGCACGGCGGCAACATCCACACCTACCACCGCATGATCCACCACATGGACGAAGGCATTGGTTGGCTGGTCGAAGCTTTGAGAAAAACCGGGCAACTCGACAACACCCTGATCGTCTTCACCAGCGACAACGGCGGCGAGCGCTTTTCTGACAACTGGCCCTTGGTGGGCGGCAAGATGGACCTGACCGAAGGCGGCATCCGCGTGCCGTGGATCGCACACTGGCCCGCCGTCATCGCTGCGGGCGGCACATCGGCCCAACACTGCATGACCATGGACTGGTCGGCCACCATGGTCGAGCTGGCGGGCGCACAAGCCAACGCCGATCACCCGTTTGACGGTATGTCAATCGCGCCCGTGCTGCGCGACGCAAAGCACCAATTCGAGCGCCCGCTTTACTGGCGCATGAACCACAGGGGGCAACGTGCATTGCGCCTGGGCGATTACAAATACTTGAGGGTGGACGGCAACGACTACCTGTTCAACATCCCCGCCGACGAACGCGAACGCGCCAACCTGGGCGGACGTCAGCCCGAACGCCTGCAAGCCATGCGCGCTGCTTGGGAAGCCTGGGACGCCACCGTGCCCGCCATTCCTGAAGACGCCACCGTCAGCTTGGGCTACTCGGTCAAGGACATGCCCCAACGCTGAAGCCCTGGCGGCTAAGATTGGGCATGCCCGACATGCAACGTTTTTCAACTTTTCGACACTGGCCACGCCTGACGGCACCGCTGGCCCGCACCGAGGTGCTGGCGGGGCTCACGGTGGCGCTGGTCATGGTTCCGCAGGCCGTGGCTTATGCGGGCTTGGCGGCATGCCCTTGGTCACTGGGCTTTACACCTGTCTGATTCCGGCACTGCTGGCCGTGCTGTTTGGCAGCGCCAACCGCCTGTCGGTCGGGCCTGCGGCCCTGACCTGCGTGCTGATCGCCGCATCGCTCACAGGCATGGCCGAACCCGGCTCGCCCGAGTGGGTGGCGTTGGCGGTGTGGTTGTCACTGCTGTCGGGGGCCATCCAGCTGCTGCTGGGGCTGGGCAGCTACGGTTGGCTGATCAACCTGGTCAGCGCCCCAGTGATGATGGGCTTCACCCAAGCCGCGTCCTTGCTCATCATGGCCTCGCAAGTGCCGGGGCTGCTGGGCGTCAAAGCCTGGAGCTGGGATGTACAAAGCTGGCCCGTGTGGCTCAGCGGCTGGCCTGCGTGGTTGGGCTGGGCAGTCTGGCTGTATTGCTGCTGCTGCGCCACTTCAAGCCCCGATGGCCTGGCATCATGATC
>JACDQO010000312.1 GCA_015657605.1 Limnohabitans sp.
CTTGGGCCACAAATTGGGCGACGCGCTGGGTATGGCCGTAGCCAGAGTGGTAAACAACAACGGTTTTTGCCATGAGAAAAGCTCCTGAAGAAAAGTCAGAGGGTTAAAAAAATCAAGCGGCCAGATCGAACACCAAGACTTCCGCGTCCTGGCCTTCGCTCAAAACCAAAGAAGACTCGGCCTGCAGCATGGCCGCATCGCCCGCAGCCAGCGCCTGGCCATTGACCTGCAACCCACCGCGCACCAAAAAGACATAAGCCTTGCGGGCGGGGTTCAGGTTCAGCGTGGCACTTTCCGAACCATTGAACAGTCCTGCGTACATGCGGGCATCGGCGTGAATTTCAACCGTGTGCGCGGTAGCCTCAGCATTCTTAGGGGGCGCGGCAACCAGCGCCAGCTGTCCGCGCTTGGCGCTTTCGGGCACGGTTTTTTGCTCGTAACCCGGGTCAATGCCCGTCACATTGGGCTCGATCCAGATCTGCAAAAAGTGGGTCTGCTCGCCCTCGGCGTGATTGAACTCGCTGTGGCGCACACCGCTGCCTGCACTCATGCGCTGCACGTCGCCGGGTGGAATGCCCTTCACATTGCCCATGCTGTCTTGGTGGGCCAAGTTGCCCGAGAGGACGTAGCTGATGATCTCCATGTCGCGGTGGCCGTGCGTGCCAAAACCGGTGCCAGGGGCAATGCGGTCTTCGTTGATCACCCGCAAGTTGCCAAAGCCCATGTGGGCCGGGTCAAAGTAGTTGGCAAAAGAAAAGCTGTGATATGACTTGAGCCAGCCGTGGTCAGCGTAGCCACGGTCGGCAGATTTGCGGATGTTCAACATAGCAATGTCCTTTTCAAATGGCCAAGGCTTGTGCTTGGGTAAGTGATGAACTTTAGCCTCACAAGCCCCTTTGAAAGTTGCCGCAGATTGCTGGCATCATTCAAAGTAATTGAATGATCAATCAGACACCATGCAAACACCTCGCGACTGGCTGACCCCCGAAACCCTGCTCATGTTGCAGACGATCGCCCAAAAAGGCAGCTTTGCAGCCGCCGCCCGCGCCATGAACCTGGTGCCCAGCGCCCTGACCTACCGGGTGCGCCAACTCGAAGACGCACTGGATGTGCTGCTGTTTGACCGCAGCGCACGCCAGGCCGTGCCTACCGCCGCAGGCCAAGAATTGCTGCGCGAAGCCAGTCGCTTGCTCGACGACATGGACGCCGTGGCCAACCGCGTGCGCCGCGTGGCCACGGGCTGGGAAGCCGTGTTCACCGTGGCGGTGGACAGCATCGTTTCGCGCAGCGTGGTGATGGATTTGTGCGCCAGTTTTCTGGCGCTGGGCGCTACCACCAGACTGCGGCTGCGCTACGAAACCTTGTCGGGCACGCTGGACGCGCTCACCTCGGGGCAGGCGGATTTGGCTTTGGGCGTGGTGTTGGAGCCAGGTCTGAAAAGCGACATTCGGCACGCCGCGCTGGGGGAGATGCATTTTGTCTACGCCGTGGCCGCACACCATCCGCTGGCCGCTGCGGCCGAGCCGCTGACCGATGCCATGCTGGCCCAACACCGTGCCGTGGCCGTGGCCGACTCGGTCAGTCGGGGCACAGGCCTGACCATCGGACTGCAAGGCGGGCAAGACGTGTTCACCGTGCCTGACATGTCCAGCAAGCTCGAAGCGCAGTTGCGCGGCTTGGGCGGCGGATTTTTGCCCGAATCGCTGGCACGCCCCTACATCGACCAAGGCTTGCTGGTGACCAAGAAAGTCAACACCCCAAGGACCAACACCTGCCATTACGCTTGGCGCGACACCGCCAAGCCCCTGCGGGACAGGCCCTCAATGGTGGCTCGATCAACTTGACCATCAGTCCACCCGTGCAGCCTTGCTGCGTCTTCAGCACACGGTGTGAAAACCTCCTTATCCTCAGGCATCGGGAATAACCCACCCGGGCTGTAACCAGACCCTTTTCTCAGCTAAAGTGACCCCATGACTACACAACACATCGCCATCATCGGTGTCGGCATGGCCGGCGTCACTTGCGCTCGCACCCTGCGCCAAGCGGGACACCACGTCACCTTGTTTGAAAAAAGCCGTGGCCTTGGGGGGCGCATGTCCACCCGTGCCAGCGCCTTTGGCAGCTTTGACCACGGTGCACAGTACTTCACCGTGCGCGACCCGCGCTTTGAACTGGCCATTGGCACGGCCCCGGGCGTGTGCAAACCCTGGAGTGCCAACGCGGTGCGCGTGCTCGACGCCAATGGGCGTGTCATTGAAGCCGGCCTGCCCGGCGGCGAGCGCCACTGGGTCGCAGCGCCTGGCATGAACGCTTTGGTCAAGGCTTGGGCGGCACCTTTGGTCGAAGACGGCAATGTGCAGCTGCAAACCCGGGTGACCCAAATCATGGTCGACCCACTGCGGAAAAACGGCTGGCAGCTGCAAACCGAAACAGAGGATGGCGGACAACACGTTTTCGCTGGCTTTGACAAAGTCATCTTGGCCATCCCGCCCGAACAAGCCAAAGTTTTGCTCAAGGCCTCGGGCCTGAGCGACCTGGCCCAACCGCTGGACACGGTGAAGGTGGACCCCTGCTGGACCTTGATGCTGGCCTACCCCCAAGCCGTGCAACCCGGCCTGATCACCATCGGGCCGCAATGGAATGCAGCGCGAAGTACCCACCACCGCATTGCCTGGATGGCCCGCGAGTCGTCCAAGCCCGGGCGGGAGCGCATCGAACGTTGGACCGTGCAGGCCAGTGCCCCCTGGTCTGCCGAACATGTGAACGACAGCGCTGAACGCGTCAAAGGCAAACTCATCAAGGCCTTTGCCGAGATCTCCGGCATCCGTGTCACCCCTGCCCACGCCGAGGTGCACCGCTGGCTATACGCCAAAACCGCCCAGCCTTTGGGACAAAGCTTTTTGTGGTCCAAAGAACAAGGCATCGGCCTGTGCGGCGACTGGTGTTTGGGCCACAGGGTCGAAGACGCCTTTGTCTCGGGCCTGGAGCTGGCCTTGGCGCTGCTCAAAAAGCGCTGATGACCTGACTCTGACTCGGCATGGTTGAGGTTTACACAGGCCGGTTCGCGCCCTCGCCAACCGGCCTTTTGCATGCAGGCTCACTGGTCGCCGCACTGGCCAGTTGGCTCGATGCGCGCGCCCACGGTGGCCAGTGGCTGGTGCGCATCGAGGACGTGGACACGCCGCGCTGCGTGCCAGGGGCCGATCTGGCCATCTTGCAGCAGCTGGCCGATTGTGACTTGGTGCCTGACGGCCCGGTGATGTGGCAAAGCCAGCGCAACACTGCTTACCAAAACGCAATGGACACGCTGGTCCAAAAAGGCTGGGCCTACCCCTGCGGCTGCTCACGCAAAGACATCGAAACCGCCATCGAATCAGCGCAAGCCCAATCGGTGGCCCGCCACCATGCGGCGGTTTACCCAGGCACCTGCCGCCACGGCCTGAACGGCAAACCCGCCCGCGCCTGGCGGCTCGATGTGCGGGCCGTGCAAACCGCGCTGGGCCTGCCTGCCATCACACACTGGACCGACCGCCGCTTGGGGCATCAGCAACAAAACGTGTGCGAGGAAGTGGGCGACTTCGTCCTGCGCCGCGCCGATGGGCTCTGGGCTTACCAACTGGCCGTGGTGGTGGATGACGCAGCGCAAGGCATCACCCATGTGGTGCGCGGTCAAGACTTGGCCGACAACACGGCCAGGCAAATCGTCCTGCAGCGCGCCTTGGGGCTGCCCACACCCCAATACCTGCACACGCCACTGGTGCTGGGCGCCAATGGCGAAAAACTCAGCAAACAAAACGGGGCCTTGGCGCTGGACCTGGAGCAGCCCTTTCGGGCGCTCAACACAGCAGCGCAAGCCATGGGACTGCCAAGGCTGCCTGAGCACACACCCTTTAACCAAGCCTTGAGCCATTGGACGAGGCTGCACGCCAACACCTTAGGGGCGCCGTTTGCAAAGAATGCATGAATCACACATAATATGTGCGAATTTCATGCCATTGCGGGAGGTCAAACCATGAACATCACCTTGTCTGTGGACGAGCGGGTCGCAGAATCTGCGCGTGAAGCAGCCCGAAAAATGGGCAAAAGCCTGAACCAGGCCGTGCGCGATTACTTGGAGCAACTTGCCGGCCAAGAACGTCAAGCCGCCGAATGGCAAGCTTGGGAGCAACGCTGCCTCAGTGGTGGTGGTCAACTCAAGGGCTGGCAGTTTGACCGAGATGCCCTGCATGATCGCGGCTGAACCCACGCCACCTTGGGGCCAACTGCTGGCATTGCCCAAAACCAGGTGCTTCATCGACACCAACATCTTGGTTTACGCCGACAGCACCGACGAGCCCCTCAAACAGCGCATCGCCATCGACGTGCTGAGGCACCTGCGGTTTCAACGCTTGGGCGTTTTGTCCACGCAGGTCCTCAACGAATACATCCAAGTCGGCCTGCGCAAACTGGGCCTGCCCCACAGCCATATCCGCGCGCAACTGCAGTGCTACCGACAAATGGACTTGGCAGGCGTGACGCCAGACACCATCGACATGGCGCTCGATCTCCACCAAAGTCATTCCCTGAGTTACTGGGACGCCTGATTTGGCCAGTGCCCACATTTCAGGTTGCGCCGTGCTGTTGACCGAAGACATGGGCACAGGCGACGTTCTGGCAGGTGTGCAGTTGGTCAACCCGTTTGCAGTCACTTGACTCTTCACATCCGAATCACATTCACCTCTCATCGTCCCCACCCCATAGGTCAGCCGCGATAATCGCAGGCTTTGCGAAACACTTCGGCCCTCAAGCCAACCCCCTCATGACGACCCCCGAGAACACCCAGCAGCAGCCTGCCCAAGAAACTGTCACCGATCCGGCTTCGCCCGACGCACCTTTCATGCGGCAGATCAAAACCTATGTGTTGCGCGCCGGACGCATGGGCTCGGGGCAAATGCGGGCGTTCGAGCAATTCGGTCCGAAGTTCTTGATTCCCTACAGCGCCGAGCGCCTGGACGTGCAAGCGGCATTTGGGCGAAGTGCCCCGCTGATTTTGGAGATTGGTTTTGGCATGGGCGACGCCACGGCCAAAATCGCGCAAGTGCGATCTGGTGACAACTTTTTGTGCTGCGAGGTGCATGAGCCGGGCGTGGGCGCCCTGCTCAAACGCTGTGGCGAAGAACACATTGGCAACATCCGCATCGTTCAACACGACGCCATCGAGGTGATGGACCACATGCTGGGCACAGACAGCCTGGACGGCGTACACATCTTTTCCCAGACCCTTGGCACAAAAGCCGCCACCACAAGCGCCGCCTGATCCAGTCGCCTTTCATCCAGCGCCTGGCCCAGCACATCAAGCCGGGTGGCTACCTGCATTTGGCCACCGACTGGCAGCCCTACTCTGAGCAGATGATGGGTGTGCTGCGCGCCGAACCTTTGCTGGTCAACACCAGCGATGCCGCCGACGGCTTTGCCGCCAAGCCCGACTACCGGCCACTCACCAAGTTTGAAAACCGGGGCCTCAAACTCGGCCACGGGGTGTGGGACCTGGTGTTCCGCCGGGTCTGACATGAACCAAGCAGGGCACGGCGTCAAGTTGCCTATGCGGGGCATTCAGTTGCCCAAGCGAGGCAATCAATTGCCCATGCGCAATGGCGTGAGCGCGAGCGTTGTCTCGGTGCCTCAAGGTGCCCCCCACTTGCTCGATTTTTTGGCCCAGCGCATGCCCGGCATTTCCCGCAGCGAATGGGCCGAACGTTTGGCGCAAGGCTTGGTGTTGCACGAAGACGGCCAAGCGGCCCTGCCCGACCAAAGTTGCCAACCGGGCCAGCGCCTCTATTACTACAGGCATCTGGCCGACGAGCCCGTGCTGCCGTTTCAAGCGCAGGTCTTGTTTGAAGACGAACACTTGCTGGTGGTGGACAAACCGCACTTCATGCCCGTCACACCCACGGGCCGCTACGTGCAGCAAAGCCTTTTGGTGCAGCTCAAGCGCCAGACCGGCTGCGCCGATTTGGTGCCTCTGCACCGCATCGACCGCGAAACCGCAGGCCTGGTCTTGTTCGGTAAACGCCTGCAAGACCGCGACCCTTACCACGCGCTGTTTCGGGACCACCAAATCCACAAGACCTACCACGCAGTGGCAGCGCATGCGCCACACCTTCAACTGCCGCTGGTGCACACCAGCCGCTTGGTGCCAGGCGAGCCTTTTTTCAGAACGCAAGAAGTGCCGGGGCCTGCCAACAGCGAAACCCGCGTCGCTTTGCTGCACACCGATGGCCAGCGGGCGCTGTATGCGCTGGAGCCCATCAGCGGCAAACGCCACCAGTTGCGGGTGCACATGAACGCCATGGGCATCCCGATCGAAGGCGACCCCTTTTATCCCACGTTGCTGCGTGGACCGGACGCACCCGAAGACTTCAGCCAGCCCCTGCAATTGCTGGCCCAATCGGTGCGCTTCACCGATCCGATCACCGGCCAAACCCGCGCGTGGTCCAGCGGGCTGCGTTTGACACTCAGCCCGCCTTAAGACACTTGGGCTCGGTGGTTCAGTCTGGTAACAAACCCGCCAGCAACTGGCTCAGGTGCACAGCCTCACGCTGAGCGCCGTCGTGGATTTGGTGGCGACAACTGGTGCCGTCGGCCACCACGATCGCATCGGCTTGGGCACGCACGGCGGGCAGCAAACCCAGCTCGGCCATTTGCATCGACACCTCGTAGTGGCTGGCCTCGTAACCAAAGCTGCCCGCCATGCCGCAGCAGCTGCTCTCGATCAGCTGCGGCTTGGCCCCCGGAATCCAGCGCAAGACCTCCATCACGGGTGAGACCGCGTCAAAGGCTTTTTGGTGGCAATGACCGTGCAACAAGACCGGGCGGTCCACCGGCGCGATCTGCGCTTTGAGCGCATCCAGCTGTCCGGCTTGGGCCTCCCGGGCCAAAAATTCCTCAAACAGCAAGGCCTGCTGGGCGATTTTTTGAGCGCCCTCGCCCAAGCCCATCACCAGCAACTCGTCGCGCAGGGTCAGCAAACACGAGGGCTCCAGGCCCACGATGGACAAACCGCTTTCGGCAAAAGGCAGCAGGCTTTGCACGACTTCGCTGGCTTTTTCTCGGGCGCGCTCCACCATGCCCGTGGCCAAGTAGGTGCGGCCGCAGCACAGGTGCTGGCCGTCGTCTTTGAGTTTGGTCGCCACATGCACGGTGTAACCGGCCGCCTGCAGGACCTTGACGGCCGCATGGGCGTTGGCCGACTCCAAGTAGCCGTTGAAGGTGTCCACAAACAAGACCACGCCGCGCGTTGCTGCCAAGACCTCTTCTCGGCTGGCGGTGGTTTGTGCAGCGCTTGGCGGAGTGTTGAAGAAGTGACGCATCTGCCACTGCGGCAAGCTGCGTTTGGCCGACAGGCCAAGCAGCTTTTCAGTCAACGCGGCCAAGAGCGGCATGCGGTTGCGCAGGTTGAGCACCGGGGCCAGCCGTGCTGCCCAAGCCGCGTATTCGGGCAAATGGGCCACCAGCTTGTCTTGCAGCGTGTGGCCGTGTTTGGCCTTGTAGTGCTGCAAAAACTCAACCTTCATCTTGGCCATGTCCACCCCGGTGGGGCAATCGCGCTTGCAGCCTTTGCAGCCCACGCACAGGTCCATGGCCTCGCGCACAGCTTCGCTGCTCAAAGCGTCTTCGCCCGCCAGGCCTTCGATCTGGCCGCTCAGCGCCAATCGCAAGGTGTTGGCGCGGCCGCGCGTCAGGTGCTGTTCGTCACGGGTCACGCGGTAGCTGGGGCACATGGTGCCCGCATCGAACTTGCGGCAATGGCCATTGTTGTTGCACATCTCCACCGCCTTGGCCAGGCCCTGCGCAGGGTCGCCGCCCGTGCC